>CAZXHL010000001.1:0-54435 GCA_964640545.1 uncultured Bacteriovorax sp.
CTGATGCGCATCAAGTGCCAGCTTAGAAGGCTCGGCGTTCGATCTGCCGTTGCATCAAAGGCTGGAGTCTCCCTAACATTTGCCAACGAAACCCCTGTAGACACCCAAAAGATGGTGGAGAGTATCAAGAAGTACCCCTCCCACTACCACCTTAGCCCCGAAGGAAAACTCGTCATTAAGCGTCCCGCCAACGCCGAAGAGCTTAAAGATGTTGTGCGGGGCGTTGAGGCCGCACTCGCCCAGCTAGAAAACTGGTGCACCTAAGTTCTTTACTCTTTAGTCAATTTTCCCACGATCAAATGACAAGCTAGATCTATCATGCTCTAGCGCACCCCAAAAGCCTCTGTTAACATCATAAAAGTCAAAGGAATATTGGAGGCTTAGATCATGATTCGTCTTACTCGTACCCGCCCCCTGCTCGCAACGTTGGGATTGTCAGGTGCATTTTTTTTCAGTGCACTTTTTGCAATCACCCTATCTACCGACGTCCGCGCTCAGAACAAATCTGAAGTGCTTGCAAGCATCAACAACAAGGTCATAACTCTCGAAGAGTTTAACCGCCGATTTGAACAAAATTCGCAGTTAGTACCAGGCGCAACACCATCGAAAGAAGATGTCCTTAAAAACATCATCTATTTCGAGCTTGCGACTCAGGAAGCTCGCGACAAAAAGATTCATCTTGAACAAGCTCTAAAAGATCAATTCGATATTTTGCTCTATCAATCCATTGTTAGGCGCTTCATTCAGCCAAAGGTTGATGCTTTGAAGATTTCAGAGTCTGAAGTCCGCAAGTATTACGACGACAACCCGCTTCTTCGCACTAGTCACGTCATTCTACTCAGCAAGCCGGGGATGAACGAAGCTGAGGTGAACGATCTTAAAGCACGAGCCACCGACGTTCTTAAGAAAATTAACAGCGGGAAAAAAACCTTCGAGGAATATGCCAAAGAATATTCTGAAGGCCCTTCCGCAAAGACTGGTGGAGACGTGGATTGGGGTGCTCGCCACAAGCTACTTCCTGAGTATTATGAAGCAGCTCTCGCCCTAAAGAAAATTGGAGACGTTAGCGGACTTGTGGAAACTCCCTACGGAATTCACATCATCAAGCTTACTGGCAAACGCGCCTATTCCGAGATGGATGCGGTTTACAAGGATTTCATCGTCCGCACGCTACGCGAGTATAAAGGCCAAAAGGTCTTCGACGACTACTTTGGTGACCTGCGTAAAAAAGCAAAAGTTACGGTCAACGAAAAGCTTCTCCAGTAGGGGCTTTTAGCCCTGCCTAATGGGGCTACAAAACATGCTGTTTAAAGATGTTTTGAGCCACTCTCGGGTTGATAGTTAGTTAAATGAGTTCTACGTTCATGGGGTTATGCAAATACAACGCAAGCCCCATTTTTTATTGCCTTTTTTCCTAGTTCTAGCAACTTCTGCAGCTGGATCTCTGAGCTCCACAAATGCACAGGCTAAAGTCATCGACCGTATCCTCGCCGTTGTTGGGAATCAGCCAATTTTACAAAGTGATCTAGATGCACGTCTAAAGCTTCTCAAAAAAAGCAAAGCCTACTCTAACATTTTGGGCCTTGACCCCAAAACCATCAAAGAAGATTCCATTTTACAAATGATGATTGAAGAAGAAATTATCTCCGCCGTATCACAGGAGCTCGAACTTTCTGTGACTGACGTCGACGTCAACAAGCAGATTGACTCTATCGCGCACCAGAACCGCATCAACCGCGATCAACTTTTACAGTCGCTAAAAAGCGAGGGCATTCCATTCGAGTCCTACGCCCTCAACATCAGGCTCCAACTTCAAAAACGTGGCATCATCGAACGCGAACTCCGAGGCGCAACAAACGTCGACGAAGCAGACCTTCGCAAAACTTACCAAGAACAAGCTTCTCGTGAGTACCAGATTGTCTTGCTTGATGTTCCCAAAAAGCAGCAAGGTTCTATTCAGAAGAGCTTCGACCCCGACAACTGGGATGAGCTTGCTCTCAAATACCCTACCCAGGACCTCGGGTGGGTTGCTAGTAACAACGTCAAACAGAATTTAGCTGACGCTCTGAAACGCGCAAAGATTAATTCTCTGATCGGCCCCATGGATATCGGCGGCAAAACGCAATTGATCTTTGTGCGAGCAGAACGACTAGGCTCTGAAGAAGAGTTTCAAAGCATCAAAGGACAGCTTGCTGCAGTAACTCAATCAAAAAATGTAGAGTCGCGATTTGAATCGTGGCTACAAAACAAGAAAAAAGAAATGCATATTGTGGTGAATTAATTATGAGTGTTTTTAGAGAGTACGACGTACGCGGAATTGCCGATCGAGATCTAACCGACCCCTTCGTTTATGGACTAGGCCGTGCCCTGGGAGATCTCCTGCGAAAACGCGGAGACTCCGCTTGTTACGTAGGACAAGACGTTCGAGTTTCTTCTCCTCGCCTGGTCAAAGCCCTTAGCTCAGGACTTCAGGCGGCAGACATTGCCGTTAGAGTCATTGCGCCAGGACCAACTCCGTTAACTTATTACCTGGCATCTGGTGGCTTTGACGGCAAAGGTGACCCTGAGTTTCCATCAAAATCAGGAATCATGATCACGGGAAGCCACAACCCCGGCGAATACAATGGCTTTAAAATGGTAATTGCCGGAACGACTTTGCACGGCCCTGACATTCAAGCCCTTCAAGCGCCGACCGAAAAATACCAAGCGCAAGCGCCTAGCGATATGCCGGCAGCTCCTGAGGCCATTGATTACCATTCAAAATATGTAAAAGAGATTCAAGGAACGCTAAACGTATCTAGACCCCTTCATGTCGTCGTCGATGCAGGAAACGGTGCTGGTTGGCGCTTGGGTGTTGAGTTTTACGAAGCTCTTGGCTGCCAAGTCACACCCCTATTTTGTACTCCAGACGGAACATTTCCCAATCACCACCCCGATCCAACGGTTCCAAAAAACCTTGAGCAACTTATCGCCAAAGTAAAAGAGGTTGGCGCTGATGTCGGCATTGCATTTGACGGAGACGCAGACCGTATCGGAGCCGTAAGTGCCACAGGAAGGATCTTGTTTGGCGATCAACTCGTGCTCTACTACGCGCGGGACATCCTTAAAGAAATTCCACACGCCACCATCATTTCTGAAGTGAAGAGCTCCCAAGTTTTATACGACACTCTCGCCGAATGGGGCGCAAAGCCGATTATTTGGAAAACGGGGCACAGCCTCATCAAAGCTAAACTCAAAGAGACTCACGCAGCGCTAGCCGGAGAAATGTCTGGCCATATGTTCTTCGCACATCGCTTTCTAGGGTTCGACGATGCCATTTATGCAGGCGGACGATTGCTTGAAGGTATGAGCCAGCATCCCAACGAAACCTTAGATCAGTTTTTGGACTCCCTCCCTCCTGCCATCAATACGCCAGAATTGCGCGTTGATACGGAAGATGACAAAAAATTTGGAATCGTTGATGAGTTCATCAAGAAAGCAAAAGCTTTGTACGGTGATGATGTTCTCGATATCGACGGAGCGCGCGTCAAAATGCACGGTGGATGGGGCCTCATTAGAGCCTCCAACACCCAGCCCGTGCTCGTCTTAAGATTTGAGGCACCGAATCGTGAATTGCTTGGAAAAATACGCGATGAATTTGCCGGATTGCTAAAAGACATTGATTCTTCCGTCGTTGTGCCGGAAGCTTAAGGGTCTATGTCTGAAGATCTTGATCCAATAGTGATTCGCGGCGCCCGCGAGCACAATTTAAAGTCTGTTGATTTAGACATTCCCACACAAAAATTTGTGGTGATTACCGGCCCATCCGGCTCCGGAAAGTCGAGCCTTGCTTTTGACACCTTGTTTGCCGAAGGCCAACGCCGATACATGGAAAGCCTTTCTGCCTACGCAAGGCAGTTCATGGAGCAGCTCTCCAAACCAGAAGTTGATTGGATTGATGGACTCTCTCCCTCAATCTCAATCGAGCAGAAAACCATTTCCAGTCATCCTCGCTCAACCGTGGGAACCGTAACTTCTATTTATGACTTCGTTCGACTGCTCTATGCAAGAGTCGGCGAAGTTCGAGACCCAGAAAGTGGTGAAACACTTCGTGCCTTAGACGAAGATGAGATCATCTTCAAAATCCAAAAAGGCGCCGTGGATGGCGAACGCGTCTACCTATACGCCTCCGTTGTTCGTGGAAAAAAAGGTGAGTACCTGCGCGAATTCGAGCAATGGCGAAGAATGGGCTTTTCCAAAGTTCGTATCGACGAAAAAATGCACGATCTCTTTGATCCGATTCTGATTAATAGGCACTCACATCATGACATCGATATTCTTCTCGACACCGTTCAAGTTGGCAAATCCGACTTTGAACAGCGCGTTCGAGATGCCCTCAAAGTTTGCGACAAAGTAGCAGAAGGGTGGCTTCGCACCGTTAATCGCGAAAGTAAAAAGGAAAACCTTTATGGCAAGAAGATTGCCCTTCCCTCAAGCGGAAGAAGCTTTCCTGAGCTAGAGCCCAGACTATTTTCATTCAACTCCCCGTATGGCATGTGCAAAAACTGCAAAGGCCTTGGGCTCATCGACACCCCAAGAAAAACTTCTCGCAAGCGCAACTTAGATGCTGAAACCCTTGAAGAACTTGAAGACGATGAGATCATGATTGACTGCCCTGACTGCAAAGGCGCAAGACTCAACCCCGATGCTCTCAGCGTTTCATTCCTCGGAAAAACTGTACATGAATTTACAGAGATGAGCGGGAGACAGCTCATTGATTTCTTAGACAAGGCTGCACCTACACTTGAAAACCCCGTTGCCGTTCGACTCATTGGTGAAATCATCGAACGACTACGCTTTCTCGATGATGTGGGTGTAGGCTATCTCTCTCTCGGTCGTCGCTCTTCCACGCTCTCTGGCGGAGAAGCTCAGCGAATTCGACTTGCAACACAACTAGGCACTCAGCTTAGCGGCGTGCTTTACGTTCTAGACGAACCAAGTATTGGACTACACCCCAAAGACCATCAAAAATTATTAAAAAGTCTCAAGGGACTTCGCGACCTTGGAAACTCCGTAGTCGTCGTAGAACATGACGAAGAAACAATGCTTGAGGCTGATTACCTTATTGAGTTTGGCCCAGGCGCCGGTGTTCATGGCGGACAAATCGTAGCGCAAGGAACTCCCGAAAAATTGATCAAAGGAAATTTGTGTTCAAGTGCAGAATACCTTTCCGGAAAACGCCTTGTATCAGAGAAGCGCCCTCGCCGCTCAGGATCTGGCGAAAGCATCGACATCACAGGCTGTGAAGGTCACAATTTAAACAACGTAGACTTTAGTTTGCCTCTTGGGAAACTCGTCGTATTCACAGGTGTCAGCGGTTCGGGCAAATCAAGCCTTGTGAGACACACGATTGAAGCCTGTATTGCGCAAAAATTTTATAGAAGCCTTACTGACCCCCTGAAGTACAAAACAATTACAGGCCTAGAGCATATCGACAAACTCGTTCGCGTGGACCAAAAGCCCATCGGGCGTAGCCCGAGAAGCAACCCCGCCACTTATACGGGATTGTTCTCTCCGATTCGTGCCATTTATTCTCAAAGTCCCGACGCACAGATTCGTGGTTATGCGCCTGGAACTTTTTCCTTCAATGTTAAGGGCGGTCGCTGCGACTCTTGCGAGGGCGCCGGCCGAGTAAAAATCGAAATGCACTTTCTTCCAGACGTATACATTCCTTGCGATGTTTGTCATGGAGCCCGCTATAGAAGAGATGTCTTGGAAGTTCGCTTCAAAGGCAAATCTATTTCAGATGTTCTTGAACTTTCCATCGAGGAAGCTCTCAACGTTTTTGAAAACCAACCACTTGTGGAGCCCAAACTTCGAACTCTTGTTGAGGTCGGCCTCGGATATATCAAATTAGGCCAAGCCGCCACCACGCTATCCGGTGGAGAGGCTCAGCGAATAAAGCTTGCCAAAGAACTAAGCAAAAAAAGTACGGGAAAGACTCTCTACTTGCTAGACGAGCCCACCACGGGACTACACTTTGATGACATTCGCAAGCTACTTCTCATCTGTCACAAGCTTGTTGATCTCGGAAATACCGTCGTCATCATCGAGCACAACTTAGATGTTATTTCGGCAGCTGATTGGGTGGTCGAACTAGGGCCAGGTGCAGGTGTGGATGGTGGAGACCTCATTTTCGAAGGCACCCCTGAGCAACTCATTGCCAATCCTGGCAGCAGCAATACCGGCCCCTTTCTTCGTGACTTCTACTCAAGACGAGGCTGGTAGAAATCCGCAACACCGCAAATTCCACAGTGGGCGGCAAAAAGTGAAAACCTAATTCTCGCGGATGATCTTGGCTTTGGCGGGGATCGAGAGACTCAGATTGGGGAAGGCCTTAATCTGCCTAGCAGCTTCAAACTCGATCTTGGACTTAAGACCTGCAAATGAGTACGTGAACTCCAAATTTTTTAACCCACGATCCGCCACTTCAAAAGCTACGTCCTTTATCCATGTTCGATTCTTAGAGATCGGCGTGAGCACAACACCTGAATCCCCGGAACTTTTCAGCTTGTAGTTCCTCTCCAGTTCATTGCTTGCCTCAACTCCACTCTTGGCTAAGGCTTCGACAACCTGGCTAAAAACATGAAACGTGGTTTCGTTGGCATCCGCAAAAAATCGATAGACGGGTCGAGGGCCATATTCTGATAATTCGTATATCTTTCCAGCCTTCACCAACAAGCTATACTTCAGTGGTTTTTCAATATTGATCTGAAGGGCTCCAGGACGCTCATAAATATAGCTGCCACGAATGTCAGCAGCCTCGCCCAGCTTAGCCTTGGGCCCAAAGAGCAAATGTGCGCCCGATCGAATCACAAATGTCTGAGTCATCCCCGAAGCCTTTTGAAATTGGGAAAACAAACTCTGAACCAATCGACCAGCCTTGAGGTCTAAGTTGGCAACTGCTGCATTTGCTACAAAAATACATGCTCCGAGAAAAAAAACCTTCGCCCTTTTCATGCGCTTATTTCTTTCTTACAGGAAGATACATCAGCCAATCTTTTTCTATTTCAGATATTTCTCGTGCCAAACTATCCCTTTTTTCTTCCGACAGATCTTCTCTTTTTTTCAACGCAGCTTTGAGTACGGGGAGTCTCGGCAAAAATTTATCCATGACTTGCTGTCGCTTCACAGTCTCATCTTTTGTCACGTAACCATCCCCCCATGCTCCTTCCATCAGAGAGTTGAAAGACATGATATAGGAATCTTCCGGGCATCGGTCTTTAGGATTACGTCGTTCTTCATATTCGACAAATCTCGCGAATATCGCCTCTGGTTGGGCTTCAAAACTCTCCGCAATGACAGCTGACAAATATTCATAGTACGCCTCACTGTGGCCACACGAGGTGGTCGAAACCAAAGCCTTAAAGGCCCCCTTGGGTTCGTCAGTATGAAAATTTACTTTCTTTGCAATAAGCGCATTATCCAGACTCTTTAGAAGCGATTTCAAAGGAGGGTTTCTGGGAATACTCAGGAAGTGCCCTTCTGCCTTCAATATGGCAGCCAAATCTGTTGCTATGTTTACATCAGAGAAATCAATTGACCCCCAGTCCTCGTCCAAAATCTCGCTCCAAAGTTCTTTAATACGAATAGCAGCACGATTCTCCGCAGGAATGGATCGATAACACTGCATTGAATAGACGGCTACTATCTCGGGCGCAGCATCCTTGACCAGCGAATCATAGCCCCGGCAAATCTTAGGTAGCTCGACAGGAACAGCTTTCGGAATCTGGTGTTGCGTGCCCTCACTCAAGTTTTGTGCAGAGGCCTGGGCAGACATACCAAGTGCCAAGATGACTATGGTTATAGGCTGAAGTGCTTTCATTGTTTGACCTCCAAAGTAGAGCCGCTATTTTGCTCTGAGTAACGATTGAATAATTGCTGACAACCCGGGGCAAGTTTCAGACAGCCTGCGGACGAGTGTGTGGGATTATCAACAGCTGCAGTGCTCGCATCAAAACGGTTATCGGAATGGACCAAAAAAGATGAGCGGCTCGTTCTGAACTGAGGCTGAATCGAAGCCCCTTTTCCTCCCCATTGAACCTTCGACGAAAAGCTTCCCGTGACACGGTAGTTCCCGACAGGCGTGGCACCACATCTTTTGTGATCTTTCAAAAAGTAACAGGTTTGACCTGCGGAATTACTCCCTTTTTGCCAATCAGAGGCGACCGTGGAAACACGCCCGCCCATACAATTCAAAGAGTGCTTTGCTGGAGGACCTGATTGCCATCGATCGCCCCAGCGCGTGACGCCCCGACCAAGTGTGGGGCATTCATAATATTTTCCGTCCACAGGACCAAAAGTCATTTTGCCTCCATGGCAACGATCCGCACTGAGTTGGGCAACCGCGTGTCCCCGATCGGGCCAACCCTTGGGTTTTTTAACCTCAGAGGCACCACCAGATAGAAAACCTTCGCTTACGCCTCCGCCGTGACCCAAAAGGCCCCCTCCAGAAATGTTACTGCCTCCCGAGGACCCACCTCCAGTGGAGTCCACACAAGAACCCAAGACAAGAAGTGAGAGTAGACACAAAACAGTAGATGGATTTTTTCGAATGTTCCAGACAAACACATAGCTATTCTGACAGACACGGCTTGGACCAGCAAGTCAGCAAAGTGCCGCTTTTCAATGTCTGGCTATCCAAGCGCGCAACAAATCAGATCTCAACTGCCTCGACTCTTCGGCCCATGCATCGGATTGCGCCTCAACGCGCTCAAAATCTGGATGAGATCCTTTGGAGTTGAGAATCTCTCTCGCCCCTATGTCATTGAGGAATACCGCAAAACCAAGAACTCCTCCGCTCTTTGAACAGAAAAAGCCTGCGAGACCTCGCACGTAGCTGAGATAGCCAGATTTGGACCACATGCTTGTGCAGGTCGACGCCGTGTTTTCAAAATCCTTCAATTGAGTAAGATCTGTGTGGTGCCAAAGCTCAGCGAAACGAGTCCCATCCGACATTTCCTGAGACCACATCTTGAGCAGCGCCTTGCGCATCGCACTCGGCGACATCCAGTTATATGGAGTCAGCCCAGATCCGTTCTTTAGAATCAGCTCCCCATCACCAATTCCCGCTTGCTTTTTCCAATAAGACTCAAGCAGCGCTCCCGACTCAAGAATCCCCCCGCGAAAACCTCGACTCAACTTCTGAGCGAGCAATACTCCGGCGAGTTCCGCGAAGAGATTGTTGGAGGTCAAGAGAGTGTGAGCCGTAAATTCTTTGAGATCCTTGCTTTGACTTTGCGTGATGAGCTGCAATCGCCTTTCACTGCTGCCATTTGTGGCCCTTATACTTCCTCGAAGCTCAACACCAAAAGAGTCTAGCGACTCAAATAGCTTTTCAGCAGCATATCGTGCCGGCAGCTTGTTGGGAACAATGAATTCGAGTTGATTCTTCGTGGGATCAAGCTTTGAAGCGTTGATACGCCAGACACCGGAGTCCTCCGAGCGCCATTCCCAAACACTATCTTCTGCTTCTCGGTCCATGTCATAATCAAGAAGCGCCCTTATACTCTCACTAAAATTCTCGCCATCAATATTCCAAGAAGATCCCGAGCGCGTAAGCTTAAATTTAAGAAGATTGTTCTCGATACTCAGGGCAGAAAATGACTGATTGTAGGTATGGTTGTCGCCGAAAATTGGGGATATCTGGCTCAAGCTTTTTGAAGCTCGTTCGTCATAATAGAGATTTCCAAAGACCTCCCGAATTCCCATTGCTCGAGCTCGTCTTGCGAATCCATCCAAATCTTTTAACTGTAAATCTTCTTGTAACCCCCCAACAAGATGCAAATTTCCAAACAGTCGCCCACGATTCAATTGGCCACTGTAGTAAAGCTGAGTTTTTCGCTTGTGAGATACGGCATAGTTTTCCGCGTTCGCTGAAAAAGTTAAGGTCTTGGTTACGGAGGCGGGAATAAAAAGCTCATTAAGATTTTGAGCCTCCAAAATTTCACCACTATTGAGATCAAAGACAGCATATCCCACCTGCTCCGCACGAAGGAGATACGTAGAGGCGATCGAGTCCTTCTCGAATTCGAATTCTTCCTCAAACTCCGGGGCCGCTTGCAACGCACCTGAAACAAGGCCCAGCAAAACAGCAAAACGAAGATTTTTCATCATGATTCCTCCAGATTTGAATTCAGACTAGCTTGCTCGCACTATCGTCGCAATCACGCTGCGCGCTGAATCTCTTTCTGCGCCGAAATAACATAAGAAACTGCCAAAGCTAAAAGGCCAATAGCGGGAACGCTCCACGCTTCAAGCGTATCATTCCAGCTTTTCCCCATGAGTCCCTCTGTAGTAAAGGAATATAAAAGTACAAATGCCATAAAAAATCGTGCTTCCGCCGAACGCCATCGCTTTTCATTGTCCGAATAAATGTGCCCAAGAACAAACAAAATCGCAGGGGAATACACAAAGCCAAAGTGATGAACCCAAGAGGCCGGAGCGATCAAACCAAGAACAAGCATTGAGAAAATCCAAACGAGAACACCTCGTTTCGCGCTACCAGAATAAGTTCCAAGCTTAGTCCAAAAACATACCACCGATATTATCCCAACGGCCTGAGCTACCCTAATCATCATCCCCTCATCGAGTGACGTGGCTCGCGCCCCCCGCACAAACATCGCCGTCAAGGATTGATAAGAGAGTCGACCCAAATCGTTCTGCGGCCCATACGCTTTTAGAGAGGCAATTTGATCAGAGAGCATGAGAATATTAGCCTCCCAGCCCACAACAAATGCCGGCAAAACCAAACAGACAACACTGGCCACGAAACAACTCCACAAGAATTTAAAGTCTCGCCGCAGAAAGAAAAAAAGTAACAGAAACGCGGGATAGACTTTAAAGTTAATCGCCAGAGCCAATAGCGCAGCAGACGTTTTTCGCATTCCGACAAAGTAACAGTATCCCGAAGCGATCATAAGGGCCGCGATCTGAGCGCTAATATTCCCCGTCAAAGCTTGGCCAAAATGACTGTTCATGATGGCCACAAAAAATATAATGGGGATACAGGAGTGTAGTCGAAAATTAAATCCTGAATACCTTATGAGTCGCTTCAAAAAAATCCAGCCACACAAAGCCAAGGCCAGATATAAAAAATAATAAACAATTTTCGCGACCGTGACATTCAGAAAAGCAAACGGGACTCCAATAAGAGCAAAGAGCGGACTATAGTAGTAGGCGCCTTGTGAACTTCTTAGGGGCTCATAGATGTCCGTAATTCCCCGAGACAGCGGAATCCATGCCTTCATCAGGTAGATCTCCATATCATTGCTCGAGCGTATCGCCATCGAAAGCCCGACGAAAAACATGAGCAGGGACAAAACAAGCAGGACTTTCGACCCGTACAAAACTCGATATCGCAAAACATCCTTTGCCATTTTGATACCATCTTTGACAGCAGAAACCTTTGAGCGATCGTCATTGATCCAGGTGACGGGTAGCTCCTCGATCAAAAAGTGCTGGGATTCTGCCTGCATGATCCACGCAATATCAAAAGACCATCTCGAAGACTCTATAGTCTGGACGACCTCACGCGAAAACTTTGTTGTCCAAACCTTAAATCCACATTGGGTGTCCGAAAACGCTGACTGATGAAAGATGGAAGTAAAAAAACTAAACATGCGTCCAAGTGCTAAACGCACGAGACCTTGTGCTTCCGCCAACTCTGCCCCAGGAACATGCCGGCTAGCAATGATCAGTTCAGGCGCTCTCTCGCGGTAGCGTATCAAGGCTTCTTCGATAAAACGAAGAGGGGTTGATAGATCAACATCAAGAAAACACCTCAGTTCGGTAGTGGCCGCCGCGTCGCCACTCACCACAGCAGGCCCCTTCCCCCCGTTTACTTCCTTCGCGATTAAGCGCGCGGAGACCTGCCCGCCACGCGACTCTATCCACTCACGAACAAGCTTAGCGCTACCGTCCCTAGAAGCATCGTCGACAAAAATGTAATAGAGTTTTGTATTCTCAATGGAGAATTTCTCGAGCGCATCGAAAAGCTGCGGTAGCCGCTCAGCTTCGTTGTAACAAGGAAAGATGACACTGATTTCTTGCATAAAAAAACCCCGAACCTTTTGGGGTTCGAGGTTGTTATATCAAACAGTTGTGATTTCAACAGCTCGCGCTATGGGAAATCAGACAGAAAATCAAAGAGTCTGGACCTGCGATTACGCAGAGATCAAGCTGTTAGAAACTAGGAATGCGAAAAGTGCCAAAGCCTCCATAAGTGCCAAGCTCAAGATGAGAGGAACGAATGATTGCTTAGCAGATACAGGGTTACGTCCAATTCCTTCAAGAGCGGCGTGAGCAGCGCGAGACTGAGAGAACGCAACACCTACAGCAGCAAGACCCATGCAGAGACCAGCAGCCCAAAATTTAGCGCCAGAACCGCCGCCCATTCCGTCTTGAGCGAATGCAAGAGCGGGAGTCATAGAAGTAGCCAATAGTGCAAGATTAATTTTTTTCATGTTTTTTCTCCTTGTTTTGGAATCCTACGTTTAATGTTCTTCATGTGCCGTAGCGAGACCAATGTAAATCATTGTGAGAAGCGTAAATACAAACGCTTGAATCACAACTACCAATAAACCCAAAGCTAAAATGGGTATAGGTCCAATGGACGAAATAATGAAGCCCAGAAAACTTCCAAAAGCACCTAGGCTTTCAGTCAGTGATGCAGAGACTTCCTTCAACATTCCCACAATCGTGTAGTGAACTTGGTGGTCAGCATAAATGTTCGTACGCAAACGAATTCCAAGAGTCACCGGTCGAATCATGTGAGAGATGGTTTCAATGACAAACATAACTGGGCCCAAGAAAAGCAAAAGAACCCCGCCCAAGTGACCAGTAAATTGTTCAAGATATTTAAAGCCATGTTCCTTAAAGCCCATGACGTTGTAATAAATAAAAACACAAAGACCCATGCCTAAGGAAGTGTTCAGATTATCTGTCGCAGAAGCTAGTCCTGGAACACTTCCTAAGAAGTTATTCAGAAGAGTCCAAACAAAGACAAAAAGAAGAAGCGGAAGGTATTTAGCGTAATGTGGACCGATAATGTCACGGGCAATTCCCTGAACCATTTCTCCACAAACTTCCCAGACGTTACGAATCCCAAATTTTTCAGAAGGAACAAAGTCCTCGTCTTTAGCGTTTGCTAGTGCAACCTTCGGCGCTTTTGCAAGATAGGCAATTCCGCCAGCAAGCAAAACACCCGCGCCAACAGCTGCGGCGCTGACGTGCGTATTATGAGTTAGGTATTCGTTATGTAGGAGATCCCACCATTTAAATCCAGCTGCCATGTCGTGGAAATCTATAGCGCGACAGCCCCGTGTTTCCAAGCATTTACTTGCATTTAATAGTTGAAATTTTTAGCTCGCTGAAAGCATTTTCCCCAATATGGCGATAGAGGAGCCAACGCCCGATGAGCCCAAAGCCCAACAGAGATAATTAACTGTTATTATTCAACCATTATGCCGGTGGACTCGGTGGGTCATTTTCGTTGTCTGGGTTTTTCGTCGGAGGATTTGGTCGATTTCTATAAAAAATCCAGCCAAAAATGGCAGGTAAAAGGAGGTTCATTGATAAAAGTCCCGTAGCTAATGCGAGCGGATGGTCATTTACCCCTTCAGCAAAATACAAGATCAGCCCGGCGACCACAAATTGGCCTACAATCGTCAAGGCACCCCAGATTCCATATTTAGTTTGGCTTCCTTCGTCCAAAGTCTCATCTCGAGACTTAAAAAGCCAGCGCACGCCGATTGCGAGGCCTCCAACACAGATCACCCCAACAACCAATCCAATCAAAAACACTCTAATCATCTGAATTCATCCTATTGTTTAAATGCTTGAGAACAATGATCGCATGGGTCATTGATCCTCCAAGAAACAGAACTACAGATATCATCAATCCCCAAGGTTGCCAGCCCATTTTTTGATCGATCCAGTTTCCCAATAAATAACCGAGTCCCGTAGCAACGGCAATCTCAGTTGCCACACTCATCCCCACTCCAAGAAATGCCATGGCAAAATTTGTGTCTTTTTTATTATTTTTTGCCATATAAAATTTTCCACGTTTCAGCTTGAGCTGAATATTCCCAGCCTATGATTATCTTAATTTTCGAAATGCGTTTCTGATTTTGGTTTTCCACTCATCTTCTGGAATCTCAGACAACGGTATTGACAAGAAGTATGCCTCAAAGGGTGACGGTGGAAGCATAAAACCTTCCTCTAACATCGCCCAAAAATATTTGTTGAAAAGTTTTTCATCAATTTCGGTGGTATCAGTATCATTTTTCGGCTCTGAATCCCTGGCAAAAACGCTGATCATCGACCCCACACGATTCACATAAAAAGGAGTTCGAGAGAGGCTAATCTCATTTCGAAGAGTATCCTCAAATTTCTGCCCAAATTCTTCAAGCTGGGCATAAGGATCACGCTGGCGAATCAACTCCATCATAGCAATGCCTGCCTCTATACAAACGGGGTTTCCTGAAAGTGTTCCCGCCTGATACACCGATCCCATTGGCGCGAGATGAGCCATGATGCGATCCGTTCCAGCAAGTGCCGCTAAAGGCATCCCTCCTCCAACGATTTTACCGAAAGTCGCGAGATCCGGCTCAATATTATAAAGTCCCTGGGCTGATTGTTCATGAACACGGAAACCCGTCATGACCTCATCAAAAATCAAAACTGATTCGTAAGCTCTAGTTAGCTGTCTAAGTTCTTGGAGAAACTTAGGGTCAGGCTTCACAACACCCATATTTCCCATAATCGGCTCCAAAATTACGCAGGCTAACTCTTGTCCATGTCGTTGAAATACTTTCTCTAGTTGCTCCAAGTTATTGAACTCAGCAACCACCGCCAAATCACTTAGAGCTTTGGGAATCCCGCCAGAATCGGGAACAGTTTCTCCGGCCGTAGCCAAAGTCGCAAGTCCGCTACCGGCCGCCACCATTAATGAATCCACATGACCATGATAGTGCCCAGAAAATTTCAAAACTTTATCTCGACCTGTAAAGCCGCGAGCCAATCGTATCGCAGTAGCACAAGCCTCTGTTCCTGAGTTCATCGCCCGAACTTTTCCAAAATATGGAAACTTCGCTAACAATTTTTCTGCCCAAACAATCTCGCGTTCTGCAGTCATTCCGTAACAACTCGAGTGTCTGACCGCGCCTTGGACTGCTTCAACAATATAAGGATGGGCATGGCCGAAGAGATGTGGCCCATAACTCATCACTAGGTCCAAATATTCTTTGCCATCCACATCTTCGATGCAAGCACCGCGTGCAGACTTCACCAAAATCGGTTTGCCACCCACTCTTTTAAAGCTTCTAACAGGAGAGTTAACACCCCCAACTAATGATTTTAGAGCGCGTTGATGTAGTTTCTCAGATTTTTCTAAGTTCATGGTGTGTTCCTTTGACTTTATAAACGTCTTTCTTTCTTTCTTTTTTGAAGGCGCTCTATCTTAACTTCTACAACTCTTGGATTGGGGTACTTGGCCAAGCTTTCTCGATAAGCCTCAAGGGCTTTCGATAAGTCGTCTTTTGCCTCAAATGCCATTCCCAATCCATAATATGATTCGGCGACGAACCCTTCCTGACCCTCAATACTTCGGTAACTTCTGATCAACTCCCTAAAACTCTCAATCGCGACATCGTACTTTTGATCAGCCAGATACGCTTGCGCCTCCAGAAATAAAACCCTCGCTCCATGAATGTTTCCTGGATACGACGATCGAAATTGATTGTATCTTAATGCCGCATCAGCAAATTTGCCGGTCTCCATTAAAGCATCTGCCCATTCGAGCATTCTCTCTGGCGATCCTGCAAACATGTTTCCAAATTCTTCGAAAACTCGTTCATATTCATCTGCTGCTGCGGAAAAATCTCCGAGTTTGTTTGAATAAATATCTGCAATTTTAAGTCGAGCCGCACGCTTGGCATGAGGGTCGTCTGTTCGTCGGTAAACTTCTCTCTCCGAACGGATCGCCCGAGGATAGTCACTAAGATACCTCTCATAAATCAACGTGATTTGTTGTTGAGCCTTTGTGGCTAAATCACCTTTTTGCTCAAAGTTAACAATGCGGGTGTATTCTTCGACGGCTCTTAAGTATTGCTTTTGCTCAATATAGGAGCTAGCCAATCTCCACTGCTGGTCACTGCTTCCTAAATTGCACGCACTCAACAAGAGTGCGCACGCTAGCACTAGAAAACTTTTAGGACCAAGAAAGCGCATCACAGAGTGCAAACTAGTATAAAGACTAGTGAACAGTCGCTTTCTCTTCATCCACATCAGAAACAACTGCGACCCCGCGAACGCTTTCCTCTGCATCTACCCTCATGACCCTGACCCCTTGCGTGGCCCTACCCATTTCAGAGATGGAGTTGACGTTAGTACGAATCAACTGTCCTTTGTTGCTGATCACAATAACGTCATCGTCTTGCTTAACAATACGAACACTCACGAGATCACCAATCTTATCTGTTGTTTTTAGGTTAATGATTCCAGAACCACCGCGACCTTGAACTCGGTATTCGTCAAGAGGAGTACGTTTTCCGTAACCCTTTGATGAAACACTCAAAATACGTAGAAGCTTCGCCTCATTTTCGTCGCTGGGTAGAACTTCCATTCCAACAACTTCATCATCTGGCTTGGATAGAGATATTCCCTTCACGCCGCGAGCCGTCCGGCCCATGGCACGAACGTCCTCTTCACTAAAGCGAATACTTTGTCCGCTCTTGGTGGCCATGAAGATGTCGTCTTTACCACTCGAGATTCTTGCGCGAATCAACTCATCGCCTTCATCAAATCCAATGGCTTTAATGCCTGATGCTCTGATTCTAGAAAACGCCATAAGTTCAGTTTTCTTCACAATTCCCTTGCGGGTTGCCATGACGACAAACTGATTTTCGCTAAATTCTTGAAGCGGAAGAATCGACTGAACGAATTCGTCCTTCGCCATGGTGATAAGCTGCACAAGAGGACGACCCCTTGCCGTTCTCGCCATTTCAGGAATTTGATAAACTTTGAGCCAGAACAATCTGCCAAGGTTTGTGAAGCAAAGTAGCTGATCGTGGGTATTCGCCACAAAAAGTGTCGAAACATGATCATCACTATCCGCAGATCCAGTAGCCGCGCCTTTAACGCCTTTGCCTCCTCGACCTTGAGCTCTGTAAACATCAACGGCTGTTCGCTTTGCGTATCCAAGGTTAGATACCGTCACAACAACATCTTCAGGTTGAACAAAATCTTCAACCGCAAAGTCTTTGTCTTCCGCATGGGAAATTTCAGAACGACGTTCGTCGCCAAACTTCTCGAGAATCTCTACAAGCTCATCTTTGATCACTCCAAATAGTACAGAGTCATTAGCCAAGATGTTTTTCAATCTTTCGATCTCTTGTTTGATCGCTTCAAGCTCATCATAAAGTTTTTTAGTTTCTAGAGTTGTGAGCTTTGAAAGTCTCATGTCTAGAATCGCCTGGGCTTGAATATCGCTCAATTTGAAAGACTCTATCAAGCCAAGCTTAGCTTCAGCTGCACTTGGGGCTTTTTTGATGATTTCTACCACTTCATCAATCGCCTGTAGCGCTATCGCCAATCCTTCCAAAATATGGGCTCGTGCTTCTGCTTTTCCTAATTCATAAACCGTACGTTTTGTAACAACATCACGTCTGTGCTCAACGAAGGCCTCAAGCATATCTTTAAGCGTAAACAGTCGAGGACGACCATTATCAAGAGCGAGGTTGATGATACCAAAGTTGCATTGAAGCTGAGTTCTTGCATAAAGAGTGTTCAAGATGACTTGAGTATTTTCGCCCTTTTTGATGTCGATCACAACTCGCATACCGACTCGTGATGATTCATCGCGAATGTCGGAAATGCCTTCAATTTCTTTTTCACGTACTTGCTTGGCAATATTTGTGATCCAATCAGCTTTATTCACTTGATATGGAAGTTCCGTCACAACAATGCGCTCACGTTCTTTGCCATGAGTTTCAATGTCAGCCTTACCCTTCATTGTGAAACTACCGCGGCCCGTGTGATAGGCACGGCGAATGCCTGTGACATTCGTAATAATACCTGCTGTAGGCAAGTCCGGCCCCGGGATGATCTCCATCAATTGTTCGATGTTAATTTCAGGATTCTCAATAAGCGCAATACAACCCTTCACCACTTCAGATAAACAATGTGGAGGCATGTTTGTGCTCATTCCAACGGCAATACCGCTGGAGCCATTGATCAAAAGGTTCGGAACCCGTGAAGGTAGAACTTGAGGTTCAATCATTGAGCCGTCGTAGTTTGGAACAAAGTTAACAGTCTCTTTTTCGATATCGGAGAGCAAAAGCCCACCAATTTTAGACATGCGAGATTCTGTGTAACGCATGGCTGCCGCGCTATCGCCATCGACAGAGCCAAAGTTACCTTGTCCATCTACGAGTTGGTAGCGCATTGAGAAATCTTGGGCCATTCGAACCATGGCATTATAAACAGCTGAGTCACCATGAGGGTGATACTTACCAATCACGTCACCGACAATACGAGCTGACTTGAAGTACTTCTTGTCGTGCGTCGCATGAAGGTTGTGCATGGCATAGAAAATTCTTCTGTGAACGGGCTTCAATCCGTCACGAACATCTGGCAATGCGCGGCCTGCGATAACAGACATGGAGTACTCAAGGTACGATCCCTGCATTTCCTCTTCGATGTTAATCGTGGGGAATACTTCTTTTTTAATCTCTTCACTCATACGTCAAGATTCCTAACTCTAAGGGCATTTTTCTCAATGAAATTTCTACGAGGCTCAACAGAGTCACCCATCAAAATTGAGAAAATTTCATCGGCAGATGCCGCGTCTTCAACGGTAACTTGCAACAAAGTTCTTTCCGTTGGATCCATCGTTGTTTCCCAAAGCTGCTCAGGGTTCATCTCACCGAGACCCTTATAACGCTGAATAGCCAAGCCATCTTTCCCTTTTGAAATCACACTTTCAACAAGCGTTCTTGGATCGGTGAACACTTTCGTTTCATCAGCCGTTCGAAGGTTGAAGGGTCTGCCAGAAAGTTCAGCCACAAATGTAGCTAGTTTCCTGGCTTCAGCGGTATCTGGTTTGTCCAAAAACTCTTTAGAAAGCTCAGCCTCATACCTAGCTCCCTTTTCTGAAGTTTTGATAAGAGCTTTAAACAATCCAGAATGTTCTGTGTCTTCTTCAATGCTAAATTCGAAGTTTGATGCTCCATTAGAGAAATGTTCATTGAAATGTACTTCTACTTTTTTCAACAAGTTCTCTAAAGCTGGTTGAGACCTCAAAGCTTCTTCTAGGTTCTCTTCAACAAGAAGTAATTCGTGGAAGACTCTAGGATCTCCCTTTCGAGCAAGGGCATCGAAAACTTTGTTGAATTTCTGCATCTGCAAAATCAATCGTTTCGTGTCCGTTGAGGAATAGGTGGTTCCTTTTGAATCGACCAAATGTGTTTCAGTGAGAACTTCTTCGATCAAATAGTTCTGAAGAGACTTTTCATCTTTCACATAAAATTCTGTTTTACCCTTTTTCACTTTATAGAGTGGAGGTTGAGCAATGAACAAATGTCCACGTTCAATAATCTCCGGCATTTTTCTAAAGAAGAAAGTCAAAAGCAATGTTCGAATATGAGCTCCGTCGACGTCCGCATCCGTCATGATCACAATTTTGTGATAGCGAAGTTTTTCCATGTCCAGGGCATCTTCACCTGTGCCAAGACCAGTTCCAATCGCTGTTATCAAAGCTCTGATCTCTTCATGATGAAGCATTTTATCCAGGCGAGCTTTTTCAACGTTTAAAATCTTACCTCGTAGTGGCAAGATAGCCTGAGTTTTACGATCGCGTCCTTGCTTAGCAGAACCTCCCGCAGAGTCCCCTTCCACAATAAAAAGTTCACTAAATGCAGGATCTTTTTCTTGGCAGTCAGCCATTTTTCCAGGAAGACCTGAGAAATCCATGGCGCTTTTACGGCGGGTTAATTCCCTCGCACGCTTAGCTGCCAAACGAGCTCTGGCTCCATCAAGAGCCTTGTTAATAATACGTTTTGCTTCCGCCGGATTTTGTTCAAAAAATTGCGTAAGGCATTCGCTAGTAATGCTATCCACAATTCCTTTGATTTCTGAGTTTCCTAGTTTAGTTTTTGTTTGTCCCTCGAACTGAGGTTCATGAAGTTTGACTGAAATAACAGCGCTCAGACCTTCGCGGCAGTCATCACCTTGAATCTCTGAATCTTTTTCCTTGCTCAGGTTATAATGTTGGGCAAACTTATTGACACATCTTGTAAGCGCCGTTCTAAAGCCTTGATAGTGAGTTCCACCTTCAAAAGTGTTGATGTTATTGGCAAAAGAAAAAACGTTTTCTTTGTAGCCATCATTCCACTGCATAGCGATTTCGACTTCGCTCGTATCACGTTCTGCACAGTGATAAATTACATCATTATGAACTTTTGTTCTTGATGCATTCAAATGCTCGACAAAAGAAGCGATACCATTCGGGTACAAAAATTCTTGCTCTTTGTCGTCACGCTCATCACGGATGGCAATACGAATATTTTTATTTAGGAAGGCTAATTCTCTGAGCCGCTTAGAAAGCGTATCAAAGCTATATTCAGTGACTTCAAAAATTTCTGGATCTGGCTTGAATGAAACGGTTGTTCCATTGCTTTTGGCTTCACCGACAACTTCTAAACTTTTCGTCGTGACTCCGCGAGCGAATGCAATTTCGTGAAGCTTTCCGTTTTTCTTGATTTTAACTCTGAGCCATTCTGAAAGGGCGTTAACACAACTCGCACCAACACCATGCAGACCACCCGAAACTTTATAGGCAGAACCTTCAAACTTTCCACCAGCATGTAGTTTTGTGTAAACAACTTCCGCTGCTGAAATTCCAGAATCATGCATGTCCACAGGAATACCGCGTCCATCATCTTCAACAGTTATAGAATTATCGACATGAATTGTGATGGCAATATTCTTACAATATCCAGCCAAAGCCTCATCGACCGAATTGTCTACGATCTCTTGAACGAGATGGTGCAAACCACGGACTCCGGTATCTCCGATGTACATCCCTGGTCTTTTGCGGACAGCATCTAGTCCTTCAAGAACCTTGATCTTCGATGCACCATATTCTTCCTCAACCTTGTTTTCTCTCGGGCCGCTGGAGCCAAGTTGAGGTTTAGCAGTGTTAGGTTGAACATCGACGGACTCAAGTCCGGACTTGTTTTCTGGTTTATTAGTTTCTTCAGACATTAAATTTTCAGAATCTTTCCACGCGCGACCTCGAAGGCTGAATAGTCACCAAAATCGGCACGTTTTGCAGCTTCAGAGATAGTCGAAGAATCGGTTCCTGTAACCAAAATTTGACCCGAAATTTGACCCAATAAATCAAGTAGCTTTTTGCGTCGTAAAATATCCAATTCATTAGAGAAATCATCGATCAAAAAGAGGGGAATTTCCTGCCTTTCTTCGGCCACCCAAAGGGCATGAGTCCACCTCAAACTAAGGGCCAAAAGTCGGGCCTGACCTTGCGAAGATTTACTCCTCGCGTCAAGACCAGAAATCTCAACTTTAAAATCGTCACGATGAGGTCCTTTGTGGGTCCAGCCTGTGGCGAGATCCACGCGAAAGTTATCTTTAAGTATATGATAATATTTGTTTTTAAACTCCGTTTCATCTACGACTTTTTCTAAGGATTCATCAAATTCGTAATAAATTTGGATACTTGGATTCAGGCCCTCAAAGAGAGGAATCACAACTGATTGAAAATATTGGCTAAATTTCGGCCAAAGTTCTCGACGAAGACTCCAAAGCCCCCAGGCTTCTTGAGCAAGAGAACGGGTCCAGGTGTCCAGTTCGGTCGTGTATTCAAATCTCTCCGATTTTTGAAGAGCCTTTAAGAGCTTATTTCGGCTTTTAAGCGACTTTTCAAATCTTGAGAGTATTTCCGCGTATCCTGGACAAACGTCCGTTAACAGCGAATCTAGGTACTCTCGGCGGTAGTCTGGTGAGCCCCGAACCAACGAATGGTCATCTGGAGAGAAAACAACCAAAGGCACTTTCTCGGAAAGTTCAGAAAGCTTGCAGGTCTTTCCATTCATGCTCCACTGAATCCTTCCAGATTCACGTTTGTGCATTCGAAGGTCATATTCCAAATTAAAAGAATCTCGAAAGCGAGCCTCGACAAAAAGATCTTTGCCGCTTTCTGGGATCCAATCATTTCGAGAACTGTATGGCCTAAAGCTTTTACCTTTGGCTAAAACAAAAAGAGCTTCGAGCAAATTGCTTTTGCCCATTCCATTCTCGCCCCAAAATCCATTAAAGCCAGAGCCCATTTCTAGGACTTGATCTTCGAGGTTCTTAAATCCAGAAATGTGTATTCTTTCGATTTTCACAATAAGCTCTTATTGAAATCACCCTATCCGTTAAACGGGAGACTTACTATTGTCTTTAAAGAGCAGTTTTACGAGCCAGCCAATAGCCGTTAAAAATACAGCTCCTAGAACCGCAGGGAGAAATCCTTCAATTGAAAATCCTGGAACTAAAGCAGCTCCAAACTTCAAAACCACCGCATTAACGACAAAAAGAAAGAGTCCAAAAGTCACGATTGTGAACGGAAGAGTCACGATCATCAAAACTGGCCAAACCAATATGTTTAGAATTCCAAGGATCACTGAGGCAACAAGTGCCGCAGCAAAACTCTCTACAGTAAATCCAGGAATAAAGTATGCGGTCAGCAAAATCCCGATAGCACTAAGAATCCAATGTACAAAAAGTTTCATGTTTTTCTCCTTCAATTTTCTTCACGTTCTTCATGATTGCTGTGGATAACTAACAAAACATGAAGAACATGAATAACTTTCTAGAAAAGTTATTCATGTTTTATGTGGATTAAGGGTTTAAAAGGCCAATATTGGGCCTAATTTTAAAAAGTTCTTCACGATCTGCTGATCTTTGGTGATTTCTTCATGACTACCCTAAAACGTGAAGAAAATGGCTCACGCGTTTCTTCACGCTTTTTGTGCACAACTTGCATGGTCCTTCGAGAAAAATATCTCACGAACTAATGGGACGAATCAGACTAGGATCATCAAAAGTAGATTTGAAATCAGATCTAACTAGATACGCATCGGCATGATTACAATTTTGTATCCTGGGTTTTCAGGACTTGTCAGCAATGCCGGTTGAAGCTTTTCACCTAACTGGATGGTGATGTCATCTCCGTCTAGGTTCGCGATCGCATCTGTGAAGAATTTCACGTTAAACCCTGTTTTAAATTCATTGCCATCAAAAGTTGCTGGCACTTCATCATTGGCTTCTCCGATATCTGGGTTCACTGTCGTGAAATAAACTTTATCTTTTTGAAATTCAAACGATACCACTCGAGACCTATCAGATACGAGAAGAGCCATACGCCTCAGACTCATCGCGAGTGCCTTCCGGGATATCTCTAATTTGGCTGGAAGATTGTCAGGCAATACTCTCCGGTAGTCAGGAAATTCTCCATCAATAGGACGGATCCACAAATTGTTTTCAGCAACTTGAACTTTGATCAAATTTTCATCAGCAGTTAATTCAAAAAATTCTTCCGTTGTTCCTTCAAGAAGACGACGTAATTCAAGTGCACCTTTTCTAGGAATAATTAATCCTTTAGTTAAAGAAAATTCTCCAACTTCAGATTGAGGCAAGTCCATCAACGCCAAACGAGTTCCATCAGTAGAAACAGCACGAATGTATTTTTCGCCATCTTTTTCAAAAGTTTCTAAATATATCCCTGTTAAAAAATAACGAATTTCTTCAAGGCAAATGGCATGTTCAGTTTTCTGCAACAATCTAATGAAGTCTTGGCATTTCAATTTTGCAGTTGAAAGCTGTCCCTTTGGACTAGTTTTAAAGTGAGGAAAAGAATCACTTCCTAAACCAAGAATTTTAAACTTACTTTTTCCAGCAGTGATTTCGATTTTATTTCCATCACCTGATTTCAATTTGATCGCATCAGAATCATCACATTCTTTCACGATCTCATAAACCTGCTTTGCTGGTATCGCCATTCTTCCAGTCTCACCGGTTTGGCAAGGCACCTCACAGCTCGTGAAGATCTCGAGATCCGTAGCAGAGATCATGAGCGAGTTATCTTTCACTTCGACGAGAGCATGGTTCAACGAAGGCATGGTATTTCGCCTTTCAACAACAGTTAGAGTTTTTTCCAAACCTTTTAGGAAATCTTTCTTTTGTATCTTGAATTCCATACTTCACGCTTCCTTATTTATTAATTAAGTTGTTGTTTATTAGTATTGTATACCCAGTTTCCGGGGATAGCGCATACTAAGTAATTAATTTTATTACTTTTTGGCTGTGGATAATTTTGAGGATGGCGCAATGAATTGTGATGGGTTCGAGTGCTATTCACGTACAATTCATTACTTATCCACAGGTTCGTCATTTTGTTATCCACAGGTTCGTCATTATATCTTGGCTACTCTCTTTGCTATAGACAGTCCATTTTTCGCTCAAAAAAACCATAGTTCGCTCAGTGTTTTCTATTCCCAGCACGCACTAAATACAAGCATCAGTTCGCTTGATTTTGTGTTTAAGGTCATTTTTTGAGTAGTTTGGATAGCCCTCAAAAGGCTTATGAGAAGTGGTCACATTCGGATTAATATAAATTCGATGAGGCTCTTTTGCTTTGCGGTCTGAGCTTTAGACTCTTTCAAAGTGTCCAAAGTTCTCAATTAAAAATGAGTAAATTGAGTAGTTTTATTGAGAGACTTTCAGCTGAATACTTGGTCGCAATGGTCACCAGTTTGAGGTTTTGAAGATTGGGAAAAGTGCGAATCTTATAAAAATAGGGAAGCCAATGAGGAGTAAACTACAGCGGCATCCCTATTTTTAGAGTGCCACTAGTAGCTGAATTGATGAATTTGTTGTGGACCCTAGACCTATCAAACTTAGGATCTATCAATAAGACCTATTGAGTAGTTATCCTCAGTTAGACTTATCTTGAAGCGTGTTCTCAATAAGCCTGATTTGGTTCTTTAAAACAGGATCATTCTCTAGAGATGTCTGGATAAAACTATGTCCATGAAGCACTGTCGTGTGATGGCGATTTCCAAGCTCTTGCCCAATGGCTGAAGCACTCAATCCCGCAATTTCCCTTGAGAGGAACATCACAACTTGGCGTGCTTTTGCAATAGGGCCTTTTCTTGAAGGGCCTCTAATATCCGTACTTTTGAAACCGTAAAATTGAGAAACAGTCGCAATGATGTCTTCAATGGTAACAATTTTTTGTTTTTCAGCGATGTAGTTTTTGAGGACCTTTTTCACGAGTTCAGTCGTGATTTCTTGATTGTACATAGCCGCATGAGCCGCGATTTTGATCAAAGAACCTTCGAGCTCTCGAACGTTCGACTTGACGTAACTTGCGATCAAATATGCGACTTCGTCAGCGAGCAAAATTCTCTCTGATTCAGCCCTCGTGCGTAGGATTGCTACACGAGTCTCGAGTTCAGGAACATCGACCTCAGAGACCATTCCCCACTCAAAGCGTGAAATGATGCGTTCATGAACGTCTTGGATTTCTTTCGGAAGTCTGTCTGATGCGACAACAATTTGCTTGCCAGCATCATATAAACTATTGAAAATATGGAAAAATTCGTCTTGTGTGGAGCTTGCACGGCTTAAGAACTGGATGTCATCCATCAAAAGGATGTCACATGAGTTTTTGTACAATTCACGAAGCTGATGACGTTGGTCCATACGGATGGATTGGATCACTTCTTCAATGAAGCGCTGAGTGCTTGTGTAGCAGATTTTCAAATCAGGTTGGTTTTGAGCCAGGCGGTAGCCAATAGCCTTCAAAAGGTGAGTTTTCCCAAGCCCCGTTTTTCCTGAGATAAAAAGGGGGTTATAGACCCCTGGTTTCGTCCCAACAGCTAATGCTGAGGCGTGCGCAAATTGGTTGCTGGTCCCCACTACGAAGGTTTCAAACGAATATTTAGGGGTGAGCACTTCACCCAAGACCGTCTTGTAGTCAGATCCACTAGGCCCTTCGATGCCCTGCTTGAGATCTTCCAATGCTTTTGATTTATCCTCGATCAACTTGTGCAACCCCCTGGTCAATTTGGTTTTCCCTTCCTAAGGGTTTTGCTGCTGAAGTTCAAGGCCGAAAGTTACTGCTTTTTTCTAGTTGATTAATCGGCCAAACCTGTGCCATAAGCCCATGTTACATATGAAAAGAACATACCAGCCCAGCCGTAGAAAACGAAAACGCGTACATGGCTTTTTAGAGCGCATGTCTACTCCCGGCGGCCGAAAAGTTATTAATGCTCGTCGCCGTAAAGGCCGCAAGAAATTAACTGTCAGCGTTGCAAGTAAAACTCGTAGAGCTGCGTAACTGATCGACTAGATTTTTTGAATTAATTAAGCGATAGCGCGGTTGCATATTTCTGCAAAAATTGTTCGAGCTGAAGTAGCTTTTAAGATCAGATTTTAATTAATGAAATGTAGATCAGATTCAAGTGAAACAAAGTTTTAAACAGTTAAGCCCCGTTGTTAGATCAGGCCCCTTAGCAGCTTCTTGGGTTCAGTTGAGCCCCGAAACAGAGTTTCAAAGTGCCTTGATCGTGAGTGTTCCCCGTACATGTGGAAATGCCGTGCAAAGAAATCGCTTTCGGAGGATAGGTCGGGGATATTTTTTAAAGCTATCAAAGCGTGATGGCTGGAAACTCCCCGAAAAAGCATTATGGATACGTGTAAACAGACGTTTCCGCTTCGATCGAAAGATGCAAAGCAGAGACTGGGATTTCCAGTTCAAGAAGATTTACGACGAGCTAACGGCTTAACCGCCTCTGCTGTTCCAAGTCCCGTATCTCTGTCTTCTTTTTTTACATCTTTTAGATCGCTCTTTGTGGCTACAATTTTTGTAGGTTATCGCTACGTTTTATCTCCCATATTGCATATTTTCGGTGCAGCTCAAAACGGAGCCTGCCGTTACCCCCAAAACTGTTCTTCCTACTCAAAAGACGCCATTATGCAAAAAGGCGTTATTCTGGGTTCCGCCCTATCTTTATTGCGCATTTTATCTTGCAACCCCTGGATGCAGCCGAGCTTTCGGCTTATGAGCATCGACTTTTCCTCCACCAATCATTCGAACACAAATTCGTACACATCAAGTGAAAGGCAAATTCATGAAATCTAAGAACGCACTTCTCGTTATCGGCACCATTGGTTTTATCATTGCGTATCAATTTCTAGTATTAGGTCCATATAATGAGCAAAAAAGGGCCTACGAACTAGCTCAAAAACAATCACAACCAATTGCGGGAGCGGACTTAGACTTAAGCCGTGCAAGTGACCCTTTGTCTGCGGAAACTACTTCCGAACCTTTGGCGAGAGATGATCGAACTGCTGTAAGTTCTAAGTCTTCCAAACAAGATGCGGCAATGCCCCTTAAGAATCCAGCAAAGGTAGTAGATTTTAATGTAGGCGGAACACGAAGTATTGAGGTCTTTGAGGGCGGAACCCTGGGCGCCGCAAGACTTTCAGACTTTTTTGATCGAGAAGCTGCAAAAATGGGGGATAAAAAGCCCATTCACATCAATAAAAGAGGTTTATATTGGTTCGCGTCCAACCCCAGCGTTCAAAAATGTATCAACAACTTCAACCGAAATACTTTAGTTGAGGGCAATCCAAATGAGCTCTCGTTTAGGTCTTCTGTTGACGGAGGAACTTGTTCTTTGACCTTGTCCCCAGATGGAATGCACGATGGCTTGTTCAGAATCTCTTTAAACGTAGACGGTTTTGATTCAAGCGCTCAAGATGTCTTGGAGCTTCGTGGTCAGATGGTTCTTGGAAGCAAAAATCAGCTCGATCAAGGTTTCCTTTCTTACAAGTTAGAAGACAGTACTGAAAATATCCGTGGGGATGATATTTTTGAGAAACAATCTGTTCGCGGAAAACTTTCGTGGATGACCTGGGGAGATCGCTATTTCTCTTTAATTTTTCAACCTAAAGGGTCTTATAACCCAGATCTTATTTACGGTGTGGGGCCGAATGTGGGCGAAATTGATCCCGAGACAGCAAAGTCTCCATATGCTCTTCGTTATCCTCTGATGCCAGAGCGAGGGAAGTCAAACTTCAATTATGAAATGAATTTCTACTTCGGAGCTCGAAGCACCGTTGTTCTCAATGATATTGACCCAGAACTTTTAGAGACAGTGGAGCTTGGCTTTTTCGCATCTGTCGCAAGGCTGATGTTGTGGGCGCTCGCTGCGCTTAATGAATTATTCAAAAACTATGGCATTTCGATCATCGCCTTAACCTTAATTGTTCGTGCAATTTTCTGGCCGCTCAACAAAAAAGCTTACAAAAGTCAGGCTCAAATGAAAGAACTTCAGCCTGAAATGGATAAGATTCGTAAGAAATACGACTCAAAAGATCGTACCCAGGCAGAGCAGATGAATCGTGAAATTTTTGCTTTGTACAAAACAAAGGGCGTGAATCCACTTGGTGGATGTCTGCCTTTATTACTTCAAATGCCAATTCTTATTGGCTTGTACGGTGGACTTAACAACTCCATCGAACTTTATCAGGCACCATTCATGCTATGGATTCAGGACCTATCACTTCCTGATGCGTATTATGTTTTGCCTATCATTTGGACTCTTAGTTTGCTTGGTTACATGAAGATTAACCCGCAAGCTATGAACACAAGTCAGCCCGGAATGCCGAACATGAAGTGGATGTTTATTGGTATGAATTTGTTTTTCGGGTTCTTGTCGAAGGACTGGCCATCGGGCCTCGTCCTTTATCTGGTAGTGAGTAATTGCGTGGGACTCATTCAGCAGTATTTCATTCAGCGCGGAATAAAAAGTAATTTAGTCGTAAAAGAAGGAGCTTAAAATGGCAGGATTTATGAAATCAGCAATGAACTTATTTGGAATTAAAAAAGGAGACGGTGCGCCCGCACTAGACATGTCTCTTCAGGAATTCCTAGAAGAAGTTGCAAACTTAGCAGGGTTTAACGTGGAATTTTCAATGGACGGTGAGCCGTCTGAAGAAGAAGGCACAAAGTTTGAAATCTCTGGCGAAGATGCAGAAGAGTTTTTGGGCAACAATACGGAAATGCTTGAGTCTTTGGCTCACCTTGCAATGCGCTTCCAAAGAAGAACTGTTGCTGCTGCAGACGACGGAGAAACACGCAACCTTAGAGTGACTTTTGATAGCGGTGATTTTAGAAAAGAAAAGAATCAACGTCTTCACGACCTTGCTGAAAGCAAACGTAAAAAAGTTATCGATAATGAAGGCAAGCCGGCATACATTAACGCTCTTGGACCTTCAGAGCGTAAGATCATTCACACGTACATCACTGAGACTCAAGACGTTGTTTCCGAGAGTATCGGAAGCGGTTACTTCAAGCGGATCCGCATCCGCATGAAAGACGATACTCGCAAACATAGCGATAACGAAGGTCGCCGTGGTGGCCGAGGTGGCAATGGTGGCGGAAACCGCAACAGTCGCCGTGGCGGCAAAGGTGGTTCCGGTCCTGGTCGTGGTCGCAATGGCGGCAGTGGTGGTGGGAACCGTCACAATGGAAATAGCGACCGTCCAAATCAGGAAGTGAATGGAAACGTTTTAGCCCCTGAGAATGAGTATGATGAGGTCGATGAAAACATTGGTAACAAGCTCAAGCCGGGCGAAGAACCAATCTTCTCTTTCGATGTCGACAATGACAGAAATTAATTCAGCGTCGTTGAATTATATAAAACGCTTGGGAACCCCCATCGCCGCTTTAGCTAGCGGCCTTGGGGGGCCTGTTGCTATTATCCGAGTATCGGGTGAAGACCTTTCATTTTTGGAAAAAACCTTTGGTTCTTTTCCTAAAGCAGGAGAACACGGCTTAAGAAAGCTGCGTTCCTTTGCTTTAGAAAACGAAACGATTTTAGATGAAGTTCTGCTTCTAAACTTCCAAGCCCCCAATTCCTTTACTGGTGAAAATGTCTTAGAGATTCAAGGCCACGGCGTTCCTGCACTTGTTGAAAGTATATTAAAGGAATTGCAACGACTTGGCTGTGAGCCCGCACTCCCCGGAGAATTTAGTTTTCGTGCGGTTTGGAATGATAAAATGAGTCTGGAAGAAGCATCTCGTTTGCAAATGCTTTTTGCTAATGAGGGACTGGGTTCGAGCTCTGCTTCAAAGCTTTTGTCTTTTTCTAAGAGCCACGACGAAAATATTCAAAATGCTTTGTCCGAATGTTTAGACAAAATTCTCAAAGCGCGCGGGAGAGTCGAGGCGGCGATTGATTTTGCTGAAGCCGAAGAAGAGCAGGCAGAGGACATTGCTAGTGCCTCCGAAAGAATTTCGGCCGTTCAAAATACATTAACGGCGCTACTCAATACCTATGAAACGTTTGTTCAGAATGCGTCGGTCCCGCAGGTGATTTTGGCGGGCCCACCGAATGCGGGGAAAAGTACTTTGTTGAACCTATTGTGTGGTTCAGAACGGTCGATCGTTTCTAATATTGCAGGAACAACGAGGGACTATGTTGAAGTAGCCCTTAAAACACCGAAAGGTCGTAGCTTTAAGTTGGTTGATACAGCTGGGATCAGAGAATTGGTAGCTCAGAATTCTTCAGACTTTCAGACTCTAGGAGACACCCGTGCGGACCATGAAAATCTCGAATCTAAAGGCATTCAAAAAGGCTTAGAACTTATAGAAAAAGCTCAAATTTTGTTTTGGGTTCAAGACGGCAGGGACCCCGAAGAAGACGTTGCGCTGAAGAAGATTCGCGATCAGTTTCCAGCCCTAAAAATTGTGAGCTTTTTTAGCCATGCTGATTTGTTGAGCTCTAGCGATACGGAGGTGAATTCGGTGCTAAGTCGGGCCAAAGTCTTTTCCTTCACAAAAGATACCTCTGCCCTTAATGATGCAGTGCTCGATGAGGTCGACAGGCTTCAGTCTGAGCGCGAGAAAAATTTGGATTTATTGAGCCAAGAAAATTTGATTTCACAAAGACAAAAGAAGCTCATTGATGAGGTCAAAACAGATTTGCTTCACTCCCAAGAATGCTTGGATGGATTTCGTCCGCTAGAGCTCGTTGGGGATCACCTTCGTGATTCGGAGTTCAAACTCCGACAGGTTTTAGGACAGGAACTTGGCGAAGATTATATCGGGGAGATTTTTTCACAATTTTGCCTCGGCAAGTAGTGATAGCTTTTCAGATGGCGACTCTCACAAATTATGATGCTGTAGTTATCGGTGCCGGCCATGCCGGGGTCGAAGCCGCTCGGGCGCTCGCGGCCAGAGGTTTCCAAACGGCACTTATTACTTTCAATAAAAATAAAGTTGGGGCGATGTCCTGCAATCCAGCGATTGGCGGAGTTGCGAAAAGTCACCTTGTTTACGAAGTTGATGCGATGGGTGGAATGATGGGAAGAGTGGCAGATGTGTCTGCGATTCAATCTCGTCGTTTGAACCTGAAAAAAGGTCCTGCTGTTCGCTCGACTCGTTCGCAGTGCGATAAGGACCATTACACCCTTTTGATGTCATCCTTGATGGCTAATGTTGAAAATTTACATCTCTTAGAGGCTGAAGTAGCTGGTTTTGATTGGGACGAGCTCGGTGGTTCGCGCAAGATCAATCAAGTTCGCTTGAAGGATGGAAGCATCTTAAAGACTCGAGCTGTAGTTTTAACGGCAGGAACTTTCATGCGGGGCCTGATGTTCTGTGGTGATAGTCGCACTAAGGGCGGACGAGTGGGAGACCAAGCTGCAGATAGCATCAGCGAGTCGATTGAGAAAACAGGACATTCGCTAACTCGATTGAAGACCGGAACACCCGCTCGTCTTGATGCGAGAACGATTGATTTTTCAAAATTAGATAGACAGTGGGGTGACCCAGAGAAGAGACAATTCTCCTGGAGAAACCTGGACTATCGCCTTCCTCAACTCTGTTGTTACCTGACTTATACGAACGAGCGAACACACGATATTATTCGTGCGAACTTTAAAAGATCGGCCTTGTTCTCTGGGGATATTCAGGGGGTGGGTCCTCGCTATTGTCCAAGTGTAGAGGATAAAGTTAAGCGTTTTCCCGATAGAATACGGCATCAAATTTTCTTAGAACCGGAAGGTCTCAGTACAAATTTTGTTTATCCGAATGGGATGAGCACCTCGTTACCGGAAGATGTTCAGCTTGAATTCTTAAGAAGTATTGTTGGGCTCGAAAAAGTGGAGTTGCTGAAGCCGGGGTACGCCGTTGAATATGATTCCTTTGACCCTAAAGAATTAGATTATGGATTTATGTCTATATATATAGATGGACTATTTACCGCAGGTCAGGTGAACCGAACCTCTGGTTATGAAGAAGCTGCGGCCCAGGGATTGTGGGCTGGGATTCAAGCTGGACAGTGGCTGGAAGAAAAAGATTTTATTTTTCCTGACCGCTCTAGAAGTTACATGGAAACATTGGTTGATGATCTTACTACGGTGGGAACGCAGGAACCTTACCGGATGTTTACCTCTCGCTCGGAATATCGCCTTCATCTTAGGGAAGATAATGCTCAAGAGCGCATGTATGATTTTGCTGATTCCCTGGGACTGTTGGGGGATGAGCAGAAAGCCCATTATGACGCGCAGCGCACTTTGTTTGATTCATCGGTGTCTCGTTTGGGGCAAGAGAGAGTTCGAATCGACAAAGACAGGGTTATTTCTTTATTTGAGTATCTACGTAGGCCTGAGGTTCGGTGGGAGGATCTTGCAGCTGATTGGACAGATGAGGTAGATGATCGTGTGCTTGAGCGTATAGAGGTGAAGGCCAAGTATGAAGGCTATCTTGCTAAGCAGGATTTGGAGTTGAAGCGCCTTCGTGAGGCCAAAGAGATGGAGCTGGATCTCAGCGTTGATCTTCGGGGAACCCCTGGGCTTAGTCTTGAGGTGGTAGAAAAGGTTGAGAATCTTAGACCTAAAACTATCTTTGAACTATCAAGGATTAGTGGAGTGACTCCTTCTGCCCTATTAACCATTGCAAAGATTGCTGGTCGTCGACTAAGCAGTGTTTCACGTGAAACAATTCAATCGTAGAGACTATTGCGCGCTACTCTCCCTCTGGGACTCTAAACACCGCATTCTCGGGAAAACAATGCCAGATCAGCTATATGCCGAGAGCCTGGAGTCACTGCGCTCCATTGAGCTTAGCAAAACTATAGTAGATGTGGGTGCTGGAAGTGGAATACTTGGAATACCTGCCCTTCTAGAGGGCATGTGCGAAAAGTTAGTACTTATTGAGCCGCAGCCCAAAAAAGCAGCCTTTTTGGAGTATTTTCGTTCGCAGCTACATCAGTATGACTTCACCTTAGCTTCAAAAGTAAAAGTGCTCCCCCTGTTCCTGGAGAATGTTTCACGTGAAACACTTGAGTCTTTTGCTCAAGGCACTTTGGACAATGTGGACTTTGTGGTTAGGGCTTTTAGTGGGGCAAAAACACTAAAAGAAGCTTTTGACCAGTCGGGACTACCCACAAACCGGGTTTATGACTTTTTTGTGGACGAAAAGTCGACTCCACAGAAATTTATGCTAAGAAAAGTATCATTCTAAAGGGGGGATCCTGTGAAGACTAAAATCATCGCTGTAATCAATCAAAAGGGCGGAGTGGGCAAAACTACCACCGTGATCAACGTGGGCGCATCGCTCGCGCTTACGGGAAAAAAAGTACTACTTGTAGACTTAGACCCACAGGGGAACATGAGCTCAGGCCTGGGCATCGAACTAGAGCAGGTAACTGAAAACAACGTATATTATGCCTTGGTTGGTGATCGACGCTTAATTGATTGTGCCCTACCCACTTCTGTAGAAAATTTGTACTGCGTACCCTCTAACTCAGACCTGGCTGGAGCGGAGGTAGAGCTTGTTGACGTGGAGCGTCGAGAGTTTCGCTTGAGAGACAGTTTGAGCCAAGAAATATTAGATTTCGACTATGTGCTTATCGATTGCCCTCCTTCTCTAGGTCTATTGACGTTAAATGCGCTTTGTGGAAGCACTTCCTACCTTGTTCCACTTCAGAGTGAATTTTTTGCCATGCAAGGACTGACTAATATTCTAAGAACGGCAAGTTTGGTAAAAAACGCCTTCAATCCAGCCCTGGAAGAAGAAGGAATTCTTGTCACTATGTTTGATTCGCGTTCGAATCTTTCTAAACAAGTTTATGCAGAACTCCAATCGTTCGCAGGCGACAGGTTGTTCGCCAATGTCATTCCAAGAAGAGTACGATTGGCAGAAAGTACCTCTCATGGAATGCCGGGCGTCGTTTATGATCCGAACTGTTTGGCGTCAAAAAGTTATCAAAATGTGGCGAGCGAACTTGACGCTCGTTCGCGCGGCGAGAGATTCGAAAACACAGCACCTAAGTTTGTTCCTCCTGACCCAGTTGACCGTTTTGGCAAATTAGGTAAGGGCCCTGCCCCAGAAGCGCAAGTTTGAACAACTTGAGCACTGTTAACTGAAAAAAGTATTCTGACCAAGGAGAGAACTATGACTGAAGCAAATATCTCAAACCAACCAAAAAAACCAATCGAAAAAAAGGCACTCGGCCGAGGTTTGGCAGCGCTATTTAATGACACTCAAGCTGCGGGCAATCCTTTCCCGAAGAACGAGTCCCAGGCAGTTTCCCGGCATAAGCGCCCTGAAACAGGCAGTGCAAAGATGGAATTGGCGAAAATCATCGCAAATCCGGACCAACCGAGGAAACATTTCGACGAATCTAAACTTAAAGAACTCTCCGAAAGTATCCGAGAACAGGGGCTTATTCAGCCGATAGTTGTTCGGAAGTATAAAGACGACCAATTTTTGATTGTTGCGGGTGAAAGGCGCTATCGTGCTTCTAAACTTGCTGGCCTAACTGAGATTCCCGTCTTCGTTCGTGATGATTCTCATACTGAGACAGAGAATGATCTAGCCAGCTTGGTCGAAAACATTCAACGCGAAGAATTGAATCCGATAGAGCTCGCCGAAGCTTATGAGAGACTTTTGGAGAAGAAAACGCTGACACAAGAGTCGTTGAGCAAAAAGCTCGGAGTATCCAGGGTAGCCATCGCGAACACTTTGAGACTTTTAAAATTGCCTGAGCTGATTCGCCCACTTGTTGTGGAGGGGAAAATTAAAGAAGGCCACGCCAGAGCGCTTCTTTCTCTGCCAAACGAAGACCTTATGTTGAGGCTCGCTCAAGAAACAATTGAAGAGGCACTTTCTGTTCGCGCAGTTGAATCCAAGATTCGCGACATCCTCAACCCTCCAACTCAAACAATTAAAGCTCAGCTTGGAGATCTATCTGAAGAATCCATGTTGATGGCAGCGACTGAAAAAGAAGCCAAAGAATCGGGAAGAAAAGATCCAGAGATCTTGGCCCTAGAAGAAGAGCTAAGAAAACTTTTCGGAACTAAGGTTCAAATCAAGGGAAATGGAACCCGCGGAATGATCGAGCTCTTTTATGCGGGAAGTGATTCTTTGAACCGACTCCTTCACCTTTTGCGATCTGCCGGATAAGTTATAGATATGGGGCCACTGGCCTCACATGTTAGGCCTATGGTCTTAAAGGAGCAGCTATGAGTGATGGATTGACGCGCAGCGAAGTATCGGCCTTTCTTGGGAGGGGAACTTCCTTCAATGGAAGACTCCTATTTGAGGGAACAGTGAGAATTGATGGAACTTTCACGGGAGATATTTTCACTAGAGATACTTTGATTATTGGGCCAGATGCAGAAGTTCGAGCTCAAATTGATGCTGACACTGTTATTGTTGCTGGAAATTTCGAAGGTGAGATTCGTGCCATGAGCCGAGTTGAAATCCAGCCTGAAGGCGTGCTTCGAGGAGAAGTTAGTTCTCCCGTTCTGAAAATAGAGGAAGGCGGACTCTTCGAAGGCAAAACGAAGATGCTCCCCGACCAAGAGGCGTAAGCTAGGGCAGTTTTGGCTGGTAAAATTCGTCCTAAAATGGGTGAAAAAGCTCCAAAAACCCCCCTAAAATGAGGCATATATCTCTACAAAATTAACCGCTAAATACCATAAATGAGGTTGACCATTCTTGCCTTAAAGTGTTGATTAGGGCCCACTATGGACATGCTCTTGCAGCTCATTGAAAACCTCGGAATTAACTCCACGATATTTGTAATCATTGGCATTTTTGTTGTTTCTTACTGGGTTTGTTACGTCGTCTTTTTGAAAAAGCTAACAGCTTTTTTGGTTGAGCGAGATAACAGAACTCAAGGAAGAAGTGAAAATGTTGATCAGTTCAACGAAGAGCTTAAAAATCTCAGCATTGAACTTGCTGACAAAAAAGCCCACGTTAACAAGGATGCGGATGCTCTTTTTGCTGAAATTAAAAATAAAGCATTAGCTGAGCAGGCAGACGTCATGAAGGCTGCCAAAACAAGAGCGGCTTCTGATGTTGCCGAAGCTAGAGCTAGTGTCGAAAAAAACTTAAAAGCAGAGACTGAAAAAGTAAGAGCTCAGATTCCTGAGCTTGCGGCGAGTATTGTTGAAAGACTTATGGCGCCTCAAAAAAAAACTAACAAAAGTGCAGAAGATTCTGTGAGGACTGGAGTTTAAAATGGCGGCTGGAACTGGATACGAAAGCGGTCCTGGAATGAAGGAAATTCTCGCCCTAGTAAATTTGGCGATCATTTTTGGAATTGTTTATTTCGCAGGAAGAAAAGGCATTATCGCCTCTCTCAAAACTCGTAGCGAAGATGTGCGAAAAAAACTTTTTGAATCTAAAGAAGAACTTGAAAAGGCGACGAAGCAACTCAACGAAGTTAGAGCACAGCTTGAAGACTTTGAGGCAACTAAGAAGTCTATGCTTGAGAACACAAAAAAAGATGCCGAATCTCTCGGTGCCAAAATTTTGGAAGAAGCGACTGTTAGCGCGAGCAAAATTTTGGAAGAAGCAAAGTTGGCAGCCGCAAACGAGGTGCGCGGAGCTGCTTCAAATTTAAAAGCAGATTTAATTCGCGAAACCATGGCGGAAGCTAGCCAGATTTTAGCAAACAACAAAGATAAACAAGCGACTCTTCACAAGCAACTTTTTGAAACTATGAATCTCGACATTAAAGGAGCGCAGAACTAATGGCAGCGAAAACCATGATTGCAAAGCGATATGCAAAAGCGTTCGCAGAAACCTTTGAAGACCTGTCTAAGGCGGAAGTACAAACTGCTGAGCTAGAGCAACTTTGCACTCTTATGAAGCACAACACACAGTTAGAGGGATTGATGAAAAGCCCCGCGTTTAGTTCTGAAGAAAAGTGGAATGTTTTGAATGACGTTTTGGCTCAAACGAATGCTTCGACCGAGCTTAAAGACTTCTTGAGAGTTTTGGTCGATGCGGATCGTTTTGCTGCACTTGATGAGTTGAGTGTTGAATTTAAGCAGATCGTTTTCCAAAAACTTGGCTACGCGGAAGCTCTTGTTGAATCTGCCTACGCACTTACAGATAACGAGCTTGAGACATTGAAAGCGAGTCTTGAACTTACCACAGGCAAAAAACTTAAAATCAAAAAAGAAATCAAAGCAGAAATGGTGGCGGGACTTAAAGTTACTGTGGATGGAAAAACTTTCGACGGAAGTCTTGGGGCTCAACTCGGAAAATTAGAAAGAACATTGCTTCAAGCCGAAGCTTAAAAGTTTTACTTAAAGATTACTAAGGAGACGGAATGCAACAGTTACGAACAGAAGAAATTAGTTCAATTATTAAACAAAGAATTCAGAATTTTGAGACTCGTTTGGAAGTTAACGAAACGGGTAGCATTATCTCTGTTGGTGACGGTGTAGCCCGTGTTCACGGATTACAAAATTGCTTGTCTGGTGAGATGCTTGAGTTCCCAGGTGGAATTTACGGTTTGGCCCTCAACCTTGAGGAAGACAATGTCGGTGTTGCGATCTTCGGGTCTGACCAACACATCAAAGAAGGCGATACAGTAAAACGTACCGGAAAGATCCTTCAAACAGGAGTTGGTCCTGAGCTTTGTGGGCGTATTGTAAACGGAATTGGCCTTCCTATCGACGGAAAGGGGCCGATCAACGCCTCCGAAAATAAAATCGTAGAAACAAAAGCTCCTGGTATCGTAAAGCGTTCACCAGTTAACGAGCCCATGCAAACAGGGTACAAAGTTGTAGACGCCTTGACTCCGATTGGTCGTGGTCAGCGAGAGTTGATCATTGGTGACCGTCAAACTGGAAAAACAGCTTTGGCGATCGACACGATCATTAACCAAAAAGGCAAAGGTGTTTACTGTGTTTATGTAGCTGTTGGTCAAAAGCAATCTACAGTAGCTCAGGTTGTTGAGAAGCTTCGTGCTCATGGCGCTATGGAATACACTACGGTTGTTTGTGCTGGTGCTTCCGATGCAGCTCCACTTCAATTCATTGCTCCCTACACTGGTGCAGCGATTGGTGAGTGGTTCCGAGATAACGGCAAACACTCTTTGATCGTTTATGACGATTTGACGAAGCAAGCGCAAGCTTACCGTCAGTTGTCACTTCTTCTTCGTCGTCCTCCAGGACGCGAAGCTTATCCTGGTGACGTATTCTTCCTTCACTCTCGTTTGCTTGAGCGTGCGGCTAAACTTCACGCTGATATCGGCGGTGGTTCAATGACAGCTCTTCCAATCGTTGAGACTCAAGCGGGTGACGTATCTGCCTACATTCCGACAAACGTGATTTCCATTACGGACGGTCAGATCTTCTTAGAGAGTGACCTATTCTACTCTGGTATTCGCCCTGCGATGAACGCTGGTATTTCGGTTTCTCGTGTAGGTGGTAACGCTCAGATTAAAGCTATGAAGGGTGTAGCTGGTCCACTTCGTTTGGAGCTTGCTCAGTTCCGAGAACTAGCTGCCTTCGCAGCATTTGGATCTGACCTAGATCCCGCCACTCAAAGACAGCTAAATCGTGGTTTGAGACTTCGTGAAATCTTGAAGCAGGATCAATATCAGCCGATGGCTGTCGAAAAGCAAATTGCTTCAATTTTTGCGGTAACACAAGGCTTTGTGGATGAGGTTTCTGAGGCGAATACTCGTAAGTACGAGGCGGAAATGCACGATTTCGTAGAAGCTCGCTACCCTGCGATCTTCACTGACCTCGTTGAGAAGAAGCAACTCGATACAGATCTTAAGAAAACACTCACTAAAGCGCTAACTGAATTTACTGAACAATTTAAAGCAGCGAACGCCTAAAGGAGATTGAAAGAGTGCCCTCATTAAAGGACATACGCTCTAGGATTAGTAGCGTAAAAAACACGCAGCAGATTACCAAGGCCATGAAAATGGTTGCGGCTAGTAAGTTGCGTCGAGCTCAAGAAGCCATTGTAGGAGCGCGAAGCTACTCGGGCAAACTTGAAGACATCAGCGATGAGCTGTTGGGAACTTTGCTGAAATCAAAAGCAAGTACTGCAAAAAAGGCAGAATTATTGTTGCCCAATTTGCACCCGCTTCTTGCTGAAGCAAAAAAAGAAAATTTTGAAAGCGACAAAAAGACCGTGGGTCTTTTGGTTGTTTCGGCGGATCGAGGTCTCTGCGGGGGTTACAATAGTACGGCTCTCAAAGGCGCCTGGGCTGCTTACCAAGAGCTGAATGGCGATGAAAACGTCGACGTTAAGGTCATCACTGTCGGCCGAAAAGGTGCAGAGTTCTTTAAGAAGAAAGGCATCGAAGTTGAAAACTTTGCAGACTTCTGGACTGGACGCTTTGAAGTTGAAAAAGCAGATGTTGTTACCAAAAAAGTTTCGCAAGAATTCCTTGAAGGAAAATATAGCGAAGTCCGTATAGTATACACAGAGTTTCAATCTGCCTTAACTCAACACTTGAGAGTGAAGAAGCTTCTTCCAATGGCGCTGGATCTGGATGATCTTTATGCTGAAAAGCCGCACGTGGATGGAGAGGTTTCCATTCCCTATATGGTTGAGCCTAGTGCCGAAGAGCTTTTCTCGAAACTTTTGCCCGTTCAACTAAGAATGCAAGTTTATGCTTACCTAGCAGATAGTTTGGCATCAGAACTTGGCGCGAAAATGACAGCGATGGACAATGCCACAAGAAATGCGGGAGATATGATCTCAAGTATGACTCTTCAGGCAAACCGTTTACGGCAGGCAGCAATTACAACAGAACTAATGGAAATTATCGGTGGAGCTGAAGCCCTCAAGGGCTAAAGCTTAGCTTTGAAGATATAGGATTTTAAGGAGTAAAAATGGCAAGCACAGGAAAAATCACTCAAGTATTGGGTCCGGTTGTAGACGTAGAATTTATTGGAGAACTTCCAGAAATTTATACAGGACTTAAAGTTACCAATCCTGCGATCGACGATCGTGAAGGAAATCTTGTTTTGGAAGTGGCGCAACATTTGGGCGAAAGCCGCGTACGTTGTATTGCAATGGACACGTCTGACGGACTTGTTCGCGGACAAGCTGTGACAAACACTGGAATGCCGATTCAAGCACCAGTTGGTCCAGAAGTTTTGGGACGAATCATCAACGTTACTGGCGACCCCATCGACGAAAAAGGTCCTATCGGACACAAAAAGTCTAACCCCATTCACAGACTTGCGCCTGAGTTTAAAGATCTCGCGACTTCAGCTGAAGCACTTTGGACAGGGATTAAGGTTGTAGATCTTTTGGCTCCCTACGCAAAAGGTGGAAAAATTGGTCTCTTCGGTGGTGCTGGTGTTGGTAAGACAGTTTTGATTCAAGAATTGATTCGAAACATTGCAACTGAGCACGGTGGATACTCTGTATTCGCAGGTGTTGGTGAGCGTACTCGTGAAGGTAACGACCTTTGGCAAGAAATGACAGAATCCGGAGTTATCGACAAGACAGCTCTTGTATTCGGTCAGATGAACGAGCCTCCTGGAGCACGTGCACGTGTTGCTTTGACGGGGTTGTCCATCGCGGAATATTTCCGAGACGAAGAAAACCAAGACGTGTTGTTATTCGTCGACAACATTTTCCGATTCACTCAAGCAGGTTCTGAGGTATCAGCCCTTCTTGGTCGTATCCCTTCTGCGGTAGGTTACCAGCCAACTTTGGGAACTGAAATGGGTGCTCTTCAAGAGCGCATTACTTCTACTAACAAAGGATCTATTACTTCTGTTCAGGCCGTTTATGTTCCTGCGGATGACTACACGGATCCAGCTCCTGCGACGACTTTCTCCCACTTGGACGCGACAACAAACTTGTCTCGTGCGATTTCGGAAAAAGGAATTTACCCAGCGGTAGATCCCTTGGCTTCAACTTCTCGCTTGCTAGCGATCGATGTTGTTGGTCAAGAGCATTACGATGTGGCTCGTGGAGTTCAAGAAATTCTTCAGCGCTATAAAGAGCTTCAAGATATTATCGCGATTCTTGGTATGGACGAGCTTTCTGATGATGACAAACTTGTAGTTTCTAGAGCACGTCGAGTTGAGAGATTCTTGTCTCAGCCGTTCTTCGTTGCTGAGCAGTTCACTGGCGCGCCAGGAAAATATGTTTTGATCGAAGATACCATCAAAGGATTCAAAGAAATTCTTGAAGGGAAACACGACAATCTTCCGGAACAAGCCTTCTACATGGTTGGTTCTATTGAAGAAGCGATCGAGAAAGCGAAGAAGTTATAGTATGAAGTTAACTCTCCAAACCCCGGGTCGTAAATTGCTTGATGGAATCGACGTCGTTGAAGTCGTCGTTCCTGCGAGCAAGGGGCAGCTTGGAATTTTTCCAGATCACACAAACCTAGTTTCAGAACTTGAAACTGGTGTTTTGAAGTGGCGTACCGAAGGTGCTCATGAAATGGACACTGCAGTTGTGACTTGGGGATTCCTACAGATAAAGGACCAACACGTCAGTGTTCTTGCCGACGTTTCTGAACTGGCTCATGAAGTCGACAAAGGTCGTGCGAAGACTGCTGAAGATGAAGCAGCTCAAAAGCTAGCTAAAGGTGGTGTGGATCTAGATTTCCATAAGCAAGCTCAAAAGCTCAAGCGCGCACAAGCAAGGCAAGAAGTTTAGTCAGCAAAAGGTATATATGTTTCAATTTTATAGCTGATCTCCCGAGAGGAGGTCGGCTTTTTTGTTTTCTTAACGTGAGCTTAACAAAGCCCTTAAATTACTGTTGTGATCCCACAATAAAACTAATGAAATTCTACCCTTAACATGCGACGCAGGGAGACACGGTTGGCTTAAGTTAGTCAGTCAGGTTCCGATAATATATAGTACGCATGGTAAATTTCAGGCACATTTTGGGGGGCAGACTTTTAGGGCTTTTAGCTGTCGCTGCTCTCGTGTCCGGGTGTACGGATGAAAAACGGTCTACCGACGTACCTGGAGGCGGGGCTACCAAAATAGTAAAAGGCCTAAGCTTCGAGCAAGGAAGCGAATATGATTTTGGGAACGTCGAACTCAACTCTTCCAATGAAGTCATCATCTACTTAAAGAATTCTAACGATGTAGATGCGAATAACATTTCTGTTCAGGCGGAGAACTTAGTCGCCCCTTTTGCATTTAAGGGCGGAAGTTTTCCGGGCGAAGGTGGTGATTGCTCTGAGAGTCTCACGGCTGGAGCGGAGTGTTCAATAGTCTTAGATTATTCTCCCGCCACAGAAGGACTTCACTCAGCTGATTTGTCAGTTTCTTATGAAGTTTCTTCAGCTACTTCGGATTTAACTTTGGGACTTAGGGGAAGCTCTGGGGAAGCCGATCTTGGTTTTGATGTGGGATCTAGCCACACATTTAATCTTGTGAACATTGGAGAAGTTGATTCTAGTGAATTTACAATTACAAATAACGGAGCACTAACGGCAAGTTTTCTCGGAGACTCAAATATTAGCTCAGCCCCTTTTTCCTATAAAGGGGGGAGCTATCCTGGGACAGGAGGAACTTGTCAATCGACATTAGCGCCAGAGGCCTCATGTACAGTTGTTGTTGACTTTTCCCCGATGGCATCAGGAGTGTTTCATGGATCAATCGGTTTGGTTTGGCTTTCAGATAAAGGCGTTGGCCTAGCTTCAATTGCATTGACGGGGACGAGCGCAGATGGTGCAAACCTTCTCTTTGAGGAGGGATCCTCGCATTCTTTCGGTGGCGCACTTGTAAACAGCGTGAGCACGAAGACCCTAACTCTTACGAATATCGGGGCCTCAGTTGCCCAAAGTGTTGCGGATGACACAAATATTTCTTCACCCTTTCGTTACGAAGGAGGCTCTTATCCTGGGACCTCTGGAACATGCGGAGCTTCGATTGCCAGCGGCGCGAGCTGCGTTCTCGCCGTTGAATACGCACCGACCTCCGTGGGAACGTATTCTTCTACAGTGGGAGTTAGCTACGACAGCGCCGGAGATCTAAAGACTGTTGAAATTTCTTTAGAAGGATCTGCGTTGCCAATGGCGCCCAATCCGATTTCAAACTTGTCTGTAACAGGAATCGGTATTGATCAACTCGATATTAGTTGGTCTGCTCCTGCTAATAATGGAACGGCAATTACAGATTATTTTGTTGAATACAAAGAAACCGCGAGCGCCACTTGGCTCACTTATACTGATGGCGTTGGAATATCGACTACGGTGCTGATCTCTGGATTGATTGCGGCGACTAGCTATGATTTTCGGGTTCGATCAACTAACGGTGCGACCTCCGCCTACTCAAACACTGCGACGGGTGAAACGGCCGTGGATGATCCTTTCTTTAGCGCTGGTTATAAGGCAATGAACTTGGGTCAAGCCATTCAAAGTTCGGTCGTGGCATTAAACGATAATACGACGGTCAACTTGAACGGAGTTTTCTTAAAGACATTAAATGCCGGTGAGACATGGGTCTTCGCCTCGAATCAAGTTGCACCTTCAATAGATGTGATAGATGCTGATAAACCAATTTTTGTGGCAGGTAGACGTGGAAGCGGAACGGATACTTATAAGGCAAACATCGTGTGGAACACTCCCGACTGGGCTGGAAAAGAATTTATTTTTACGGGCACCAGAGACAACCCTCATGAGGTGACGGTGTATGCTTTTGAAGAAGCTACCGTAACGCTCAAGAAGGGAGCTGCGACGATTGCTTCACAGGTAATCGGCGAGGGCAGCACTCATGTGTTTAGTGTCGCGGCCGATGGTGGTTTTCAGGTCACTAGCACAGGATTGATTGTGGCCTATAAAATCTCTGCCGGTGGAGGCAAAAGCAGCGACCCCATACCCCTACTCCCCGCTTCCAACGATATTATCGGGGTGCCGTCTTCCGTTGGAAAAGTCACCACTCTTGCGCCTACGGCATCTTTCAACTACTTCCATTCTAACAGTGTCACAGGTAGTGGAAGCGTTGCATTGGGGGCGACGACTGACATTGTTCCTCAGGGTACATCTAGCCAGTATGAGGCCATGGCTGTGAGAATCACTAGTTCCGAAAAACTTGTGGCCAACAGTAATGCAGATGCGGATGGGTTGTGTTCTGCACCTTTCCTTCCGTCTGCGATGATGAAAAGGCGCTATGCGATCAATGTTATGGCGGAGTGGGTGGCCTTTGCTTCTTTGGAGCCAGGATCTATAACCGTGATTGATCCCGCCGATCCAGGGAACCCAACGTCGGTGTCCTTGCAAAAATCCGGTGCTGATCCCAATGCTCCCTACAAAGCGAGGCTTACGGGGCTATCCGCAGGACATATATTTGAATCAACTGTGCCAATGGCTGCCTGGTATGAGCCAGACACTGACACGGGAGGAGCCTTAGAGGATGAAACCATTTTATTTGGGACGGATGATGATCCGTAGGAAGTTTTACCAACCAACTAGCCCAGAGGCTTCACCTTTCGCCCATTTGAGCATGTAGTGCTCTTTCCACTCAGAGCTAATTCTCGGTGCATTTTTGCGGCCGATCTGGATTAGATATTTGTGATGGGCCTCATAAGGATTCGCCAGTTTTAGAGCAGCCGAAGCCATTTCGATACTATCTTGCATGGAGACTTTTTCTGACTTTAGTTTTTCCCAGCCGGCGCTGTGATAGTAGGAGTTGTCTAGATTCCAGGTGTCGTAGTCTTGGCTAAGAAGATATCCAGCTTCAGAATTGTTCCAAACTTTGTCAAAAAACTTATTGTATTTGGAATTGTGCGTGGGCATGTTTTCAAGAGTTAAATTAGCTTCCATGTTGATGGGACCACTTTTTCCAAGGACACCAACGTCACCCATATTTTTGCGGGTCCAATTGCTTGATCCCGTGAATAGCTGCGCCTTGTTTTTCCCTGAGACACTAATTAGCTTGGCGTGATTTTGTTCGCCGTGAGTTGCAAACCAACGAATTTCAAAACAGGATCCACAGCCAGTGTATGTTTTAAGGTAATCAAGCTTCCCATTCTTCGCTTTAGATTTGTAGTACTCATTAATGGCAGAGCTACCATTAACTAAGAAGTTTGCAACTTGGCGATTGGGAGATCCGTCTTTAATACTGTTAAAGGCATCTTTGTTGGCATCAAGGATAATTCTAATGGGAGAGCTGTCGCCCTTTTTGCGCAAGCCGGCTCTGACTATAGCATCCACAATGACAGGATCTGAGAGGTAGAACATTTGCAGACGAACTTGATCACCTCGATTAATTCCATCAAGAATTCGCAGGGTTTCCATCTTGATATGATTCTCAGTTGTAAAGCGGACCTTCGAGGCTCGGCTGTCGTCACTAAGTGCTCGGCCCTCTAACTCCTGAAACGGAAAATGCGTCGTGAGATACTGGTTCACAAAATTTTTGAAAAACCCTCCGTAAAGATTGGAGCTGGATTCGGAAACTAAGGCAAATCCTGCATCTTCATGCCAACCAAGTGGTCTCTGTTCTTGCTCTATGAGACTATGGGCGATATCAGCACGAATCGTGTTGTATATAAACTTTGCAGGATCCCCCTTCACCGTCATGCCGGTGTTAGCCGATGGACCACTAGCGTTGTGTGGATTTGCTGAGGATACGAGTGCTTCCCAGCCATCTGATCCCTTAATGGAGAGCAATTTTCTATGATTGGCTTTAATTAAGATCGCATTTCGAATGGTTAGAAAATCAATATTGTTTCCGTCCAAATCTTTTTCAACGAGGGGAACTGGTGCTGATGTGATGTAATTCCAGGTGCTACCCAAAAAACCAAAAGAGACTAAATCTACAATTCTCCCGACTTCTTTCAAGGGCTCGATAATTTTCCCGACCGTATTAGATGCTTTGCTTGGGAGGAGGTCTGAATAGAATACATCCACTCCAAGGTCCAAAAGTTTTCTAACCACCGGCGAGACTCTGTCAGAGTAGGCCTTATGCAAAGGGTCGAGGACCAAGGCAACTTTTAGATTTGGTTTACGCTCTTTCTGATTTTTTATAGTTTCAAAAATTTCTCCTACAATATCGTAATCCGGATCGCTAGCCTCGGAGTACATATTGTCAAAAAGGAAAACAGATGCCACAAGATATTCATCGGCCCTTGAGATCATATCGAGAGCTGCTTTGCCAATTTGTAGTCGTGCCTCGCGCTTGGCTTCAGATCTGTTCCAGGCGGAGTAGGAATAAAGAATATTGGCGTCCGACTCTGATTGTGCCAGCCACGGAGAAGAGTTCGTCATACGCTCAGCTATAAATGGCTTTTCTTGCTCTGATGCCCAAATATGAGGATTTATCTTAAGCGACTGATAGCGCTTCTTGCGTCTTTCGCGGTGTTCTTTCGCAGTTTTTCCAGGCATTCTACGATGTGGGCTACTAGCTGGATTTCTGAAAGCATGATTTGAGTAATCTTCATGAATGGTAAAGTGAAGAATTGATAACCCTGCGATAAAAAAAATAGATTTAGAAAAAGTTCCAAAATTCATTCTCTAATTATCTAGGCAATTGCTGGCGAATGCGACCTAGGATTATTGGCAATGTGGTGGAATTCTGACGGATTAAGGTAGGTCGAAATCAGGGTCGAAATCTTGTTCTCTCGCCCCTCCAGAGAGGTCTGCTTTGCGACGTCTAAGCTCTTTGATGATTTCTCTTTGAAGGTAGCGCTTGATGCGGCGAGCTTCTTTGTGAACTTTCTCCCGGTTCATGGCATCTACGGGGCGTGCCTCTAGCTGGATCGGCGGAAGGAATTTGATTTTCCATTTCACGGGCAAAGGAATGACGTTCAGAGGAACTGGAATGGCAGTTCCAATCAAATATTTGGTAAATTTTAACTGAGAAAGGTTGATGTGCGTCTCTTCTGCGCCGATCACCATCGCCGGAATAATGGGCGCTCCAGAAATCATGGCAGTTCGAATGAAGCCCCGCTTGAATTCTTGAAGTCGGTATCTTCTGTCTGAAGTCTTAAAATTACCCGCCTCCCCCTCTGGAAAGAGAATGATGAGCTCGTCGTTTTTAAGGGTCTCTAAGATCTTGTTCGTGTCAGCTTCAACGAGGCCCATCTTTTCTGATACGACCTGGATAGGCTTTCCAAAAAACCATAGTTTATGGGCAATTAAGCGGGCTTTTCGCTGCTGAGCATGAAAAACTTCATTGGCCAGCATGATGGCATCAAACCCTGAGTAGCCCGAGTGATTGGATACCACAATAGCAGAGCCAGCGGTAGGGATGTGCTCGAGGCCCTCGACTTCAATCCGAAGATACCGACGAATGATTTCTAGAGTAAATTGGGGAATGAGCCGAAGGGCAATTTCTTCTTTGCTAAGACGGCCCGTGGCGAGCTTCTTGAGAAGTCCTCCGTCCGTTAACGCATCGAAAAATGAAAGTTTCAAATCGCTGTTCCTTTTTGAGGGATCAAGGCCCAAGTCCTGATATTATCGACTCGTTATGGGAAAGTATATACTGTCAATCGATCAGGGTACCACTTCGAGTCGAGCTTTTGTTTATAATGAAAAGTTCGAAGTTATTGGGAAGGGGCAGCAAACCTTTCCACAGCATTATCCAAAGGCAGGTTGGGTAGAACATGACCTAGAAGAGATCTGGGCCTCTGTTGAGGGCTCAATCCGTCAATCCATTGCCGACGTATCAGACTCCAAATTTTCAGCCAATAAGATTGTCGCTATCGGAATCACAAATCAACGCGAAACTTTTGGGCTGTGGAATAGAAAGACTGGAAAAGCAGTGGGCCCGGCCATTGTTTGGCAGTGCCGTCGCTCAGCAAAAATATGCGAACGCCTTAGAAAGTCAAAAGCAGCTCAAAAAGTTGCGAAGGATGCCGGCCTGGTTTTGGATCCGTATTTTTCTGGGAGCAAGCTTACTTGGCTATTTGAAAATAATGCGAAGATCAAGGCACAGGCAAAGTCAGGGAATCTTGCCTTCGGAAATATCGACACGTTCTTGATTTGGAGATTGAGTGGCGGAGCGGCGCACGTCACAGATACGACGAACGCTTCTCGTACGCTGTTGATGGATCTAAAAAAATTAAAGTGGAATCAGGCCGCTTTAAAAGTTTTTAAGGTCCCTGCGGCGATTCTCCCTGAGATCAAAGACAGTGACGCCAGATTTGCTGAGACTAAGGGGCTAAAATTTTTGCCTAACGGGATTCCGGTTCACGGAGTTCTTGGAGACCAGCATGCAGCTCTACTTGGTCAGGGTTGTTTGAAGGACGGCGAAACAAAGGTCACCTATGGAACGGGCGCGTTTCTTGTCATGAACACTGGCAAAGTTTTAAAAAAGTCTAAGCGAGCGTTGAGCACAGTTGCATGGACATTAAAGGGGAAGACGTCTTATGCGCTAGAGGGTTCTGTTTTTGTTGCCGGTGCTGCCGTTCAATGGCTTCGCGATGATCTCAAAATGATTCAAAACAGCTCGGAGATTGAAGGTCTTGCTGCGGAGGTTCATGATAGTGATGGAGTCTTCTTTGTTCCGGCATTGGCCGGACTAGGCTCTCCGTACTGGGCTCCTGAAGCAAAAGGAATGATCGGTGGGATCACGAGGGGCTCGACTCGGGCGCATATCGCCAGAGCCTGCCTTGATGGCATAGCCTCGTCAGTGGCTGAGGTTGTTGAGGTCTTGCGAGAAGATTCAAAACTGAAGTTAAGAAGTTTGTCCGTGGACGGAGGGGCATGCGCCAACAACATCTTGATGCAGACTCAGAGTAATTTATTGCAAGCCAGGGTTAAGCGTCCTGTTGATGTTGAAACCACGGTTCGCGGTGCTGCGTATGCCGCCGCTATCGGAGTGGGCATGATTAAGCTCAAGGATATCGCAGCTGCACATAAGGTAGAAAGAGAATTTACTCCTGAGTGGAGCGGCAAAAAAAGCAAAGAATTTATGGCTGTTTGGAAACGTCGAATCAAGGGTTTGTTAGCCGGAGCTTATTAGAAATGATCTATCTCTCGCAGATGTTTTTGACGTTGTTGCTGCCCGGGTCTCCGATGCCGTCGAAGCAGGTATCTGTATCAGTGCAGGGCTTTACACTGGCGATTCTAGGGTAGAGCTCACACACCCACATGTAGAAAAGCTGTCTTCTCACCATGCTGAAAACCATGCCAAAAATAAGAACCATAAAAGCAACGAGCAGACAATACTCTAGGATGGCCTGACCAGACCGACCGCGCTTTTTTACAGTTTTTTGACGAATTTCCGGCTTCATTTTTTGCATAAACATTCGATCGTGCTTTAGAATATTTTACAGACTATATGTCGAATGCACAAAGATCTCATCGAAACTTAACATTTAATTGTGGGAAGCTCGGCCTGGTGGCCATTCAACCCACTTCGGCAGAAGAACAGCAAATGAAGGATGTGGCCTATGTCATCTTTCCTCAGAGAATTCCAGAGCCAGAGTTCGATGCTGCGGTAGAGTGGGCAGCATCCTCAGCCGCTACAATTTTCGTTACCCCCCCGGATTTGAAACGCTTTGAGGCGGAAGGTTTTGGAGCCTACCGTTTTCACTTGCTCGAGGGTTTTAGAGAGATTGGTTTCTCAGATGGCAAAATTAAGTTTGTCCCCAGCTCGAAAAAGCGCCAAGGAGGCTTTTGGGGGGCTGCGCTTGAGCTCGCAAATTCCTGGAATTTTCTAAAAAAAGAAGAGTTTCATGTCGTCGTGAAGCCCAACGATGGAGACGCGATTTTGTATTTGTGCTCTTCCAGCTTGGATCGCGCAGAATGGGCGCTTCTAAGAGAAGACAACCCGGCGAGTATTTTTGGGTCCAGACTTCTGGCTCAAAATCATTGGATTGCTCTCTCGGAAATTCTTGGACATGAAATTCTCGTGGATGAGAATTCCAAAATTAGTGATCGAAAAGAGCTTCCTGCACTTTCTCAAAAGCGTAGAGGTTTTGATAAACACCAAAAGTCGAACTTGAAAAATTATGATAAAACCATCAAATGGGAGAAAAACAAAAAAGACTCTATCCCGTCTTGATTGGTCTGGTTGCCTTTGTGGCGATTTGGGTCGTATTTCTTTTTAACACTAGTGATTCTGACAAAGCTTCTGAAGCCTCACATTTTGTTGGGGCGAAAATCTCTAACGTAAATGTTTTGGATGGTGGTGGTCAGTCCATGACATTGTATTCCGCTTTAGAGTCGCCCGATGCCCCTTATACCCTGATCTCAATGTGGGCCACCTGGTGTGCACCATGTATCGAGGAACTTCCGCTTCTTGAGGCACGTGAACAATACTTTAAGAACAATGGAGTGGCGCTTATGCTGATGAACTATGACATTGGCACTCAAGATGTACCGACCCGTAAAAAAGTTACGGACTGGCTGAATGAAAATAGAATCAACTTAGCAACAAACTTTGATCCCGCGGAGGGGCTGCTTGAGTCCCTGTCTGTCTATGCACTCCCCTACAACGTTTTGCTTAGTAAAGACGGAGAAATTTTATACGTTAAAAACGGACTGTTCGAAGAGGATAAGATTATGGCAGCTATTCGAAATCACGGAGAAATGGCGAAAGAAAATTAGATTCCGCCAACGAAAACTTGATGTGGCGCAGGCGATTCTACAAAAAGCTCTTCCAAGAGCGCTTGGGCTGAAGTGTCTTTAGAGTCGCTTCCTAGCTTCCAAAGACAAATATCTGCATCAAAGCCGTTCTGAAGTATTCCCTTTGATCCTTCTAGGCCAAGAGAAGCAGCTGCATTGTAAGTGAGTGCGCAGAATATCTCCGTTGCATTTAATTTCATTTTTGAAGCTGCAAGTCTTGCGGTGAACCTGAGATCGGCATCTGGCGCTGTTCCGGGGTTGAAGTCAGTTGCAAGCGACACCCTAGCTCCAGCATCAACAAGCTTTCGTGCGGGAGCATACTCTAGGTCCAAGAAAAAACTCGTGGCGGGTAAAAAGGCAGCGACTGTTTGCTTCTTAACTAAGGCCTCTACTCCTGCGGGTGAAATCTTTTGCAGATGGTCAACGGACAAGGCACCAAGGGGAACTACCGACTCCACGCATGTCATAGGGCTCAGTTCGTCGGCATGAACCTTCGAGAGAAGTCCTAGATCTTTCGCCGCGCTTGCGAAGCGAAGACTCTCTTCAAGGCTAAAGAACCCTTTTTCTGGAAAGGCGTCGACAAAATCAGCAAGCCCGTTCTTTTTGACTTCAGGGAGAATGGCGATCATTTGATCGACGAAGGATTTTTCATTTTGCCCCTTGGGAAGAGCGTGTAGGGGAAGAAAAGTCTTCTTCACATTTATGGGACATCTCATATTGGAGGCGACATTTCCGATGATTCGCAAAAGCCGCAACTCTCCCTCGGGCGTGTCTGCATAACCACTTTTAACTTCAACTGTCGTCGTGCCAGTGCTCTTGAATCTTTGAAGTCTCGTGAAAAGTTCGAACTCGAGTTCTTGATCCGTGGAGTTCTTAATAGCTTGGAAGGTGTTATGGATGCCGCCACCAGCATCAGAAATTTCTTTGTAGCTTAAGCCTGCCCAGCGATTGAAGTATTCTTGGGCCCTTGTTCCTGAAAACAAGGAATGTGTATGTCCATCAATGAAACCTGGAGTCGCGGTCAATCCGCTGCCATCAAATTCAGCGTGGGCTTCCTCGAACACTTTAGAGGGGCCAGCGTAGAGAATTTTTCCAGTCTCGCGATCAAAGGCGATATCGGCGGGAGCAGAGATCAAGGACAACTGCTCCGCTTTTGGGAAACGGCCGTCAGACTTTAAAAACCCATGGCCAGAAATAATCGCCTTGAGATTCTTGATGACAAAAATATTCTTCATTATTTATCCATCATTGGGATGTCGACCTTGTTGTCTCTTGCCCATTGTTGAGCCGTTTCGTAACCAGCGTCTGCATGTCTGAGGATTCCCATTCCTGGGTCAGCATTGAGAACTCTTGCGAGGCGTTCGTCCGCGTCCTTAGTGCCGTCGGCCACAATGACCATGCCTGCGTGTTGACTGAAGCCGAGCCCCACTCCGCCACCATGGTGAAAGCTCACCCACGAAGCACCATTCACACAGTTCATGAGGGCATTGAGAATTGGCCAATCAGAGACGGCATCGGAGCCGTCTTTCATCGCTTCTGTTTCTCTGTTAGGAGATGCGACGCTGCCACAGTCGAGATGGTCGCGGCCAATAACGATGGGGGCGGAAACTTTTCCTTCTCGAACGAGTTTGTTGAAGAGAAGTCCGGCCTTTTGCCTCTCACCATGGCGAAGCCAGCAGATTCTCGAAGGGAGCCCTTGGAATTTTACTTGAGGAGCGCCGTTGATGAGCCAATTTTTTAAGACAGCATTGTCGGGAAAAAGCTCGAGCAATGCTTTGTCGGTGACTTCAATGTCTTTGGGGTCGCCGCTCAAAGCCACCCAGCGGAAGGGGCCGTTGCCCTCACAAAACATCGGGCGAATGTATTCGGGAACGAAGCCTGGAATGTTGAAGGCTTCTTTCACTCCGCCTTTAACGGCCATCGCTCGAATGTTGTTGCCGTAGTCGAATACGATGGAGCCTTGATCCTTGAGTTTCAACATCGATTGAACGTGCTTTGCCATGGAGGCGATAGATTTTGAAACGTAGCTTTCCGGATCTGCCTTGCGTAGCTCGGCAGCGGATTCGATAGAGTAACCTTGAGGAATGTATCCGATCAGGGGATCGTGAGCACTTGTTTGGTCTGTGATGACGTCGGCCTTCAAACCTTTGTTTAGAAATTCTTCATAGAAGTCGACCGCATTTGTTACGAGACCAATAGAGATAGGATTCTCATTCTTTGCGTTTTCTTGAAGCAAAGAGATGGCTTCATCAAATGATTTCGCCTCAACGTCTAAATACTTCTCATCGATGCGGCGCTTGAGTCTCTTCGGGTCGACCTCAAGGCAGAGTGTCGATGCGCCAGCAAGTTTAGCGGCGAGAGGTTGAGCTCCACCCATTCCACCGAGACCTGCTGTGATCACGCTTCGCCCCAGTAATGGTTTGTCGGAGTTTGTGGATTTAAAATGTTTGCGGCCGCAAGCAGCGAAAGTTTCGTAGGTTCCCTGCAAGATTCCTTGTGTGCCGATGTAGATCCAGCTTCCGGCTGTCATCTGCCCATACATCATCAAACCTTTTTTATCGAGCTCGTGAAAGTGCTCCCAGTTCGCCCAGTTAGGAACGAGGTTTGAATTTGCGATCAAAACTTTGGGAGCATTTTTATGCGTGGGCAAAATGCCCACAGGCTTTCCGCTCTGAACCAAAAGGGTCTCATCTTCTTCGAGTCTAGTTAGGCACTCGAGAATGGCGTCGTAGCACTCCCAATTTCTCGCGGCTTTTCCAAGTCCGCCATAAACGATGAGTTCTTCAGGAACTTCTGCTACTTCGGCATCGAGGTTGTTCTGAATCATTCTGTAGGCGGCTTCCGCGACCCAGTTTTTGCAAGTAAGTTTGTTCCCTCTTGGGGCTCTAATGTTTCTAGCCATGATTTGGAAGTCCTTTCAGTAATTTTTGAGACTTGATGATTTTTGAAATAGCAACGAGGTCACGATGAAGAACGCGATCTTTCTCTAAATAGTCGACGTCTTTACGGACAATAGCATGAGCTTTTTGAATTTGTTTGGTGCTTTTAAGTGGGAATCTGAGGTCTAGGGCTTGGCATGCAGACATGATCTCAATGGATAGGACGTGGTTCAAGTTTTCCAAACAAGTCATCAATTTTTGTCCAGCCAGAGGCCCCATTGATACGTGGTCCTCTTTGTCGTCACTTGTGGGAATGGAGTCGACACTCGCCGGGAAAGACATGGCCTTCGATTCGCTAACAAGTGCTGCTGCCGTAACTTGCGCCATCATAAGTCCAGAATTGAATCCGCCTTCAATGATCAGGAAAGGATAAAGCCGATTGCTCTCCCGGCTCATCATGTGAGCAATGCGCCTCTCGGAAATGTTGGCAAGAGTGGCAAAGGCCGACGCCAAATTGTCATTAACTCTTGCGGTATAGAGGGCGTGGAAGTTCCCGCCGCTGAGAGATTCTTCGTCATCGGGGAAAAGCAGGGGGTTGTCAGTGGATGAATTCAATTAGCGA
>CAZXHL010000001.1:54445-62575 GCA_964640545.1 uncultured Bacteriovorax sp.
AGTTCGTCTTGAATCGCACCGTGAACTTGGGGTGCACACCTTAATGAGTAAGGGTCTTGAACTCGGTCACAGTTCTCGTGATCGTGTTTGATTTCACTCTCGCCGCTGAGCCAGAACTTTAGATCTTTTGCGACTTCTACGGGACCAAGCTGGTTTCGAACTTCCAAAATTCTATCGTCAAAAAGAAGGTGGCTGGCCTGAAGGGCTTCAATGCTGAGTGCAAGAGATAGGTTGGCGTGTTTGAGCGCGCGTCGCCCTTCGATAAGTCCGATGACGGAATACGCCGTTGTGAGTTGTGTGCCGTTGATCAGGCTAAGGCCTTCTTTGGCGACGAGCTTCCAGGGAGAAAGTCCAAATTGTGAAAGGGCGTCTTTGCATGTTCCTTTGTGAAAGCTTCCGACGTGTGGATAGCTGCAATAGCCAACACCAAGAAGCGCGAGTGTTGCATGGGCCGATGGAGCAAGGTCTCCGCTTGCGCCAACGCTCCCTTTACAAGGAACGTCTGAGAGAATGCCACACTCAAGAAGCTTGATGAGTTGTTCAACTGTTTTTAGTCTGATTCCGCTGTTTCCGCGGCACATAACGTTCAGTCTGAGAATCCACATCATCATCACAATGTTGCGAGGCAAGTTCTCCCCCACCCCAACGGCGTGCGAAAGAATTAGGTTTGTTTGGAGCTTGTTGAGTTTGTCGTGGTCGATTCGAACTTCGGCAAATTTTCCAAAGCCGGTATTAATGCCATAAACGGCTTCATCGCCTTCGGTAATTTTCTTTACGAACTTTGCCGCTTTTTGAATGCGCTCTTTCGCATCGTCTGCGATGACAATTTTTAGAGAAGCATTGGGGTCGAGCGCGAGTTGTGAAGCTTCGTATAATTCTTCTGCTTTGAGGTTGAATCCGTCTAAAATTATTTCCATACCTGGCTCTCTAGCCAAGCACGAAAAAGAGCTGAGTCGCTCTCAAAAACCCTATAATTTACGGAGGGCTTTGATGGCTTGGCTATAGTCGTTTTGGCCAAAGACGGCCGTTCCTGCAACCAAAATATCGGCTCCAGCCTCAATTGCTTGCGAGGCCGTCTCAGCTGTAATTCCGCCATCAACCTGGAGCAATATTTGCTCGCGGATCCCTGCTTTTTGGAGGCCATTGTCGAGATCTGCGAGCTTTTGAATGGCTGAAGGGATGATGGATTGGCCACCAAAGCCAGGATTGACGGACATGATCAAGATGAGGTCCACATCTTCTAAAATATTTTCGATGCTGGCGAGTGAGGTCGCTGGATTGATGGATACCCCGGCTTTCATGCCGAGCGACTTGATGCGCTGCAGCGATCTGTGTAGGTGCTTGCAGGCTTCTTGATGAATGGTGATTCGATCCGCCCCAGCTTCTTTGAAACCTTCAAAGAGATGGTCTGGTTCTTCGACCATAAGATGACAGTCAAACTCTAGCTTTGAGTGGGCTTTGAGTTTTTTAATGACAGGAGCCCCGAAGCTGATGTTGGGAACGAATTGCCCGTCCATGACATCGAGGTGGATGCCATCGGCTCCGGCTTCGGCCACTTTCCTGAGTTCTTCGCCAAGGCATGAAAAGTCCGCGGCTAACAAAGACGGGTAAATTTTGGTGGTATTTGCGCTCATAATGACTCCAGCTTTAGGGTTGTTTTATCAAGACTATCGGAATTTTGTAGGAAGTTTCGAAAATAATCTGGGGCAAGAACGGCGGCTTTTCCTGCGGCTTGGACCTGAAGCAATTCGAGAATTCCGGGTTGGATCTTTTGAAATTCGCACGTGCGAATCTCTGCCGTGCTTTGCCTGGGTCCACACTCCAAAAACACCCGAGAGGCCCAGAAATGAAGAGCTCCAGCCCCTCTCGATGGATTCGCTTGTGCGAATTCCTCGGCTTCGGCAGTGCTAACAACCTCAGTTTCTAGTATCTTGAGCGCCTTGCCTTGCCAGTTTGCCACGACACCGGGCCAGGCAACAAAGGCACGAACGCGATTGTGAGTTTCAAGAGAGCCCCAGTCGGCAGACCAGTGGCCCTCTTCTTTGCTCATTTTCTTCGCGTAGCTGACTTCGCTAGGGTCTTGGGCCGAGCCTTGCCAGTTAGGGTGCTTTAGAAAGTTCAACAACAACAACTTGCCGGTCGACGCCATCCTTTCGGAAAGGTCGAAAACATTGCTTCTGAGGTCTATATCGAGTGAGCTCTCTGATAGGACATCGCCTGCATCCAATTCAAAAACCATTTTTTGAAGGCATACACCAGTTTCTATATCGCCAGCTTCGATGGAGCGTTGAATTGGGGCGGCACCACGCCACTTTGGAAGTAAACTTCCATGCAAATTAATTGAGCCATTAGGAGGCAGGTTGATCAAAGTTTCTGGAAGCAAATTGCCGTAGGCCGTCACTACGAAAAGTTCAGGAGCGTGATCCTTTAGAAATTCATGAAGTTCGGAAAGCTCGGGACTTTCTTTTTTTAAAGATGCGGGAGCAAAATTTGGAATGCCTTTGTCTTGTGCCCATTGTCTAACGGGGCATGGAGAAAGTTTTTGCCCGCGCCCCCGAGGTCTATCAGGCTGAGTGACAACAGCCAAAAGCTCACCAGCTTCACGGCAAGCCTCCGCGGAACTAAGCGCAAACTCTGGAGTTCCGAAAAAAACAATTTTCACGATTCAACGGGCTCAGCTTGAAGTTTTTTATACTTGTTCAAAATCATCATTTTTTGCATGGGGCCAAGACGATCTGGAAAAACGATACCGTCTAGGTGGTCCATCTCATGTTGAAGAACAATGCTTTTGAGCCCTTCGGTTTGGATGATGTGCTCATTGCCTTCAATGTCTTGATATTTGAGTTTTAGATTTCTTTTGCGATGAACTGTGGCTGTAACTCCAGGAACAGAGAGGCAGCCCTCTTCGTAGTCAATGTCGCCGGAAGACTCTAAGATCACGGGATTAACGAAAACTTCAACGTTAGATTGGCCACGCTTCTCAGAAAGTTTGCGCTCCGATTCCGCATCACCTTCAAGGTATTCTTCGTCCGCCGTGAGCTCACCAATGTCGACAATCAATAAGCGCTTATCCACAGCGACTTGAATGGCCGCAAGACCAATGCCTCTGGCTTCTTCCATGGTTTCTGCCATGTCTTTCACAAGAGTTTTGAGTTCGGGTCCAAACTCTGTCACAGGGGCACATTTGGTGCGCAGGATAGGATCAGGGTATTTCACGATATTCATCAGGGCCATAAAAGTATTATTACGGTGCTGGGACTGATTTTTCAATAAAAGACTTGGTTAGACTTTTGAGAACGAAAAAAAGATTAGTGATTAGATGATCCTTAGGCCGAAACGCTTCCAGCGTAGCATAGGGCCACCGTCTAGGCCTTCGCCTGAGAGTGTGTAGTCCCAATCATCTGGCATGGCCCGAGATTTCCAAGGAAGCCAGATAAATAGGGCTTTTCCTTTGAGGAGCGAGCGCGGAATAAAGCCCCAGGCGCGACTGTCTGAAGAGCCATCGCGGTTGTCTCCCATTCCAAAATAATGATCATCAGGGACGGTGAACTCACAAATCTGATTCATCATCCGAGAGTCTGAAGCGTCTCGGTTGAGAATGGCTTTGCCAACTTCCATACATTCCGCTTGATAAAGAACTTTCCACATTTTCACGGCATCATCGAGCTGCTCTAGTTCAAAGGTGTAGTGTTGAAGGATGTGGCTCTCTCGAGATCCGGGAAGGCGTTCTTGGTAGATATCTACCGACCGTGAATTGAAAGAATAATTGGGAGCCTTTTCTGTTGTGGCGAGATACCCCGGAAGTCCAGACTCTTTCGAATCGACGAGGGTTTTTACGACGGCCTCACCATTTATTGAAATTTCGCCTCGAACGATGGAAATCTTATCACCAGGAAGGCCTATTAATCGTTTGATAAAAAAAGTGTCCCGGTAGGTCGGGTCGTCCTCATAATTGGGATAGGTGAAGACAATCACATCGCCTCTTTTGGGTTCGGAGACTTTGGCAAATTGAATATTTGTGAAAGGAACCCTTAGGTCATAGGCGCTTTTGGAAACAAGAATATGGTCCCCGATCAAAAGAGTTGGGATCATGCTGCCACTGGGAATTTTGTAGGGCTCTGCAATAAAGGCTCTGGCAAACAAGATGAGGAGAAGAGTCCAAAACAATGACGACATTTCCCCTGACTTTTTGCCGGTGGCGTTTGCCTGGTTGCTAGCGTCAACTTCTGCGTCTTTAACATTTGCCATTTCTTCGTTAAATTAGCACTAGTTCATCAATATGGGAATTCTGAGCCGCTACGTCATCAAAGAAATCATGAAAATTCAGATCCCTCTGTGGCTCTCGCTTGGGTTCTTTATCTTTCTTCTGGAATGGATGGGTTCTGCCTTTGCTGGCAAGGGCGATGTATCTACCGTTCTACTCATCTACATCTATAAGCTGCCGTCACATCTTCAGCTCGTATTTCCAATCTCTGTGCTCTTTGCTTTCCTGCTGGTGTTTGGATCGATGTCAAAAAGTCGTGAGACGGTGGCCGCTCAATCTTTTGGATATACTCGCCGAAAAATATTTATTCCCTCACTTATGGCTTTGGGTATAGCGAGCATTCCGTTTTATTTCGTGATGAATTTCTTGGCTCCTATGGGCTACAAAAAACACTTAGATCTTTACGATATTCATGTTCGTGGCAGGCCGGCGGGGCGCGGGCAGTTCCAGCGTGAAAAAATCTGGTATCGCAATCAGGACGTGCTTTATACGATATCGTATTTTAGCCCAGAGTCTGCCGAGCTTCTGGGCGTGACGATCTATACCTTTGATGAAAGCTTCCACATCGCACAATCCGTTTATGCGGAGAAGGCGACTTGGAAAGGAAATCACTGGCTTCTCGAGGGCGGGAAGGTGTATGTCGCAGACAAGCGATTGCGAAGCCCTGTTCTTGAAACTTTTGCATCGAGAGAAACGAAGCTGATCGAGGCTCCGTCGGAATTGAAGAGAGTGGACTGGACCCCGGAAACATTGACGCAAACGGAATTGTGGCGAGCGATCGAGCATTCCAAAGCGTTGGGAATCAACACCGCGAAGTGGGAAACTTCCTATCATTCGAGATGGAGTTTTTTTACTGTGGCCTTTGTGTTTATCTTGCTCGCCTTTCCGAGAGTGACTCGCTTTCATAGGGGCGGAGGAGCAGCAAAAGACGGAGTCTTCGTTGCGGCAGTGTGTTTGATCTTCTGGGTGTTTTTTAATTTTGGAATCAATCTTGGGAACACAGGAAGGCTTTCGCCGCTAGTCGCAGCATGGCTTCCTACCCTGGTGTTCATGGCGGGGGTCTATATATACAATCGAAGCCTTACTCTGAAGTCGCTATCTGACTGATGAATTAATTGCGGCCAGTAATCGGCCCGCTTGTCGGACGGCGACCTTGGTTGATAGGGCTAGGCCCTGGACCGCTTCCAGTCCCTCCATTATTAGATCCTACAATCTGATCCAATAAGCCTTCGTTGATGTTGTCATCAAAGGTGTCGTTGAGGCCTTTGCGAATACCGGTGAGCTCACGAAGGCTCATGGTATCAAGATTGTAATTCTCAGGGTCACTGTCTTGAAGTTGTTTCACCTCGGCGATGGTTTCGTCGAGTTCTTTGAAATACTCTGGGTTGGTTCTTCGGTTGAAGTCTAAGCTGGTCACCGTTTTTTCGATCTGATTGACAGGAACGTTCTGCGCCTTTTGCATGGCAATGTAAATTAACTCGCGAGTGTCGTTGAAGACGGCGCCCGGGTCGCCGCTAACTTTCTCGAAAACCTCTGGGCCTTTGGCGGTGGTGCCGCTAGCGTTCTTGGGCTGCGCGGCGGCCGCGCTTTGAGGCGTGTGGCACCAGTTGTTGGCCTGCATGCAGTCGGCGGCTTTGGCAAAGGTTTTCTTCAAATCGTCGGACGGATTGGATGAGTGATAGTCAAGGATGGAACCTTTGACCTTATTGTATTCGTCAGAGCTAAGACTTCCGTATTTTACGAAGTCTTGGTAGCTAACATTACTCGGAGCGGAACTTCCAGGATTTGCATCTTTATAGGCCTTCTCAATTTTCTGTTTCGCCTTATTTTGGGCATCAGTTAGCTTGTTTTGGCGGCTGGTAGCGTCTAGACCTTTGTATTTTTCGTTGAACTCTGATTGAGAGATCCAGTTTCCTCCATCCAGAAGCATCGTCTCTCTTGTGATCTCCGCATTAAGCGCAATACGCTTTCCGACCTCAGCATCGCTTGCTCCGTTGGAAATCATTTCTTCAATGTCATGCATGAACTTGTCTCCGCCAGCATTTGCACCAGCAACTCGTTCTTCGGCATCTTCATAACCTGCAAGCCTTGCAGCGCGAAGTAGTTTCCATTGGCGTTCGTAGATCGCGCCTTTTTGCTCTTCAAGCCAGGCGTTTTCTGATCGTAGCAAGTGAATTGCGGCAAACTTCTCAGCATTAGGCATTTCCGCGCCGTAAGCATCTCGATAGGCGGATTGAATGTCTTCAAGTGTTTTGGCTCCATATTCCTTCGCCACTCGCTTGATGACCGCTAAGGCTTCGGGGCTTGTTGCATATTTTCTATGTTTCGTATCACCGTGTGATCCGCCTTTGTCGACGATAACGCCAGACATGTTGAAGCAAGTTAGAACTCCATCCGAATTCGTATCTCCGCCGGCCTTGCCGTTACAATTTTTCTTGTTGGCATCCTCGCGAGCTTTCTTCGCAAGCTCTTCAAGTTTTCCCGAGCCTTTCATGAGGCCTCGAAGTCCCCCTTCTAAGCCCCCATCGCCAGTTTCGTGATCGACGATTCCGTCGAGGTTGGAATCGTGAAATTCTAGAGATCCGGAAAATCTCGATGAGCGATCTTTGTTGGAAGAGAGGCGGCCTTTTTTGAATCGTTGCATGATTTCTTTGGCGCGTTGGGTGGTGGCTTCGTCGGAGTTGATTCCTCGTGCCTCGGGGCTCTCTTCGATCTCTCCGTTGGTCGTATCGATGAAACCCTGCGCATGAGCCGCAGACGTCCATAGTCCAAAGACTAGAACTAGCGCATAAGACCCATGTCTTGTAAGAAGCGGATTCATGATTCTATTGTAAGGAATTCCAGGTCTTGAAGCCCGTTAAGTTATCGTGAAGAAATGAGGCGCGCGTGTGCGTAAGCTCTCGTCTTTACGGGGGCTTAGCGCCATTTTTTCGAAGACTTCCGTTGGTAAAATGAACCCTTTGGCTTTATAAGTGGGGGCATGGAAGCAACGGCAATTGGCATTGACCTCGGAGGCACAAACCTTAGGGCTGCGTGGGTCAATCAAAACGGAAAAATCTTGGCCTCGGATAGGTGCAAAACACCAGTCGAAGAAGGCCCTGCCGCCACTGTTTTTGCTATGAAGGAATTGGTTGAGAAATTGATTCCTTCTGACAACCACTTACCTATTGGAATTGGCATTGGTTCGCCAGGACCGCTCTCGCGTAAGGGAAGGAAGATTTTTCAAACACCCAACCTTCCAGGTTTTGATTCCTATCCACTCGGAGAAAAGCTCGAAGAGCTTACGAAGATTCCCGTAAAAATTGATAACGACGCTAAGTGTGCCACTTATGGAGAGGCGAGATTTGGAGTGGCTAAAGGCTGCGACAATTTTATCTTAATGACTTTCGGCACCGGCATCGGCGGCGGAATTTTCAGTAACGGGAAAATGATTTATGGCAAAAGTGATGGCGCTTGTGAGATCGGCCACATGACTCTGTATCCCGGCGGCAAACAATGCAAGTGTGGCAATAAGGGATGTCTGGAACAATATATTTCTGCAACGGCCTTTAAGGCTCGTGCCTCCGCGATAGCAGGTCGTGAAGTCGGAGGTCGCGAGGTTTTTGATTCTTTCGAAGAGGGTCAGGCCTGGGCGACGGAGTTCATGCGTGAGTTTACGGTTGATGTTGCAACTGGAGTTGCAAGCCTTGTAAACATTTTCGATCCCGAGAAAGTTATTTTTGCAGGTGGGCTTTTTAGCTCTGGCGGTGGGCCGTTAGCTTCATGGGTGAGCGAGGCGATCAAAGATCGTTGCTTCAAAAGTTCTCAAGAAGGACTTGAAGTTTTGGTTTCCTCTTTGAAGGGGGATGCTGGCGTCTTGGGCGCGG
>CAZXHL010000002.1:0-60827 GCA_964640545.1 uncultured Bacteriovorax sp.
TGGCCTACATTCAGGCATTCCCAGCAAAAGTTGGTGATTCTGAATCTGTGAAAGTTTTGTTTCAGTTGAGATCATTTGTGGATCCTACAGTGCTAGGAACAGGAAATGATCTAGTCATCGATTTCCCGATTACAGGTGGAGACACCCTATTTCGTTCCAAGAGCGCAGGTCGGGTGATCATTCCCAAAACCTATCTATCGGCTAACGACATTCGAGAATATGTCGGAGCACCGATCAACCTGAATGTTAAGCAGGCAGACCTCGGCGATGTTTTGAAATTCTTATCCGTGAAGTCTGGCAAGAACTTTGTTCTAAGTGCTGGCGTAGGATCAGATAAAAAAGTTACTGTTGGCTTGAACAACGTTCCTTGGGATCAGGCTTTGGCTATTATCCTTTTCAACCAGGGGCTTGGTTATCAAGACTTAGACAACGTATATCGAGTGGCGACCGTAACAGAGCTTCAAGCCGAAATTGAAACGGCGAAGCAAGCTCAAGAAAAAAGCAAAGCTCTCGTCCAGATCGAAACTAGGCTTTTCCCAATGAGTTACACCAAGGGGGAGGACATCCTAGCCAACGCCAAAGACTTTTTGACTGAGAGAGGCAAGATTTCTGTAGATAAGAGAAGTAACACGGTGGTCGCTACGGACATTCCTGAGGTTTTAGAAAAAATTGATCGCTATGTTCGCTCTATCGACAAGCAAACTCCGCAAGTCAGAATTGAGTCTCGAATTGTCGAAGCCTCTGAAGACTTTTCACGAAGTCAGGGCTTCTTTTGGAGTCTAGGAGACGATCCTAGAGCATCATTTGGTAACTTAAACGCCGGAACGTCAACGCCTACGACCGGAACGTCTTCGTTTAGTTGGGCGACCATTGGTGGTTTAGGTGCTGTCGACGCTCTACTAAATCTTGCCGAGACCAAGTCGCAATCGCGGACAATCGCGAGTCCATCGGTCACTGTACTTGCGAACGAAACTGCCAACATCAACCAAGGTATCTCGGTTCTTTCTGAAACGCTCGACGAAGAAGGTAATACGATCTCAGAGTTTGTTCCCATTACTACGGGGCTTGAAGTTACGCCTCAAGTAACAGCGGATGGTTTTGTCGTTCTTGATGTCGACTTAAAACGAGACATTCAGACTGGAGCTGATGCCAGGTCGGTTGGTACCCGTTCCGTCCAAACTAAGTTGATAGTTGAAAGCGGAAAAACAGTTGTACTTGGTGGTTTGTATCGCTTGGATAAAAACCAAACGACGTCTGGCTTGCCTTGGCTTAAAGACATCCCAGTATTTGGCTTTCTATTCACGAACGAAAAAAGTCTTACTGAAACTACGAATGAACTTTTGATGTTTATTTCTCCGACGATTTTAAACAGAGGTCTTTCTCAGGTTTCTGGGAATTCTTCGCTTAGTGACGGGGGATTTAACGCTGATTCAGACCCAGGCGCAAACGCCAGATAGTGCTTAGGAGGCCCCAGGCTAAAGGAGTCTCGAAGACGTCAAATAGCTGGCTACACTTTTTTGCACTGCTTCGTTAGTATGATCTTGTGTACATGATTTGGGCTTTTCAAATTTTACTTGATGTTTGTCTCGTGGCTCTTGCTGTAGCGTATATTCTGCAGGGCAGGCGATTGCTTGCTTTGGAGAAGGACCTGCGCAGGACTCTGCAGAAACTGGCAACTCGGGAAAATAATGACACATCTGTCATTCGGGAAAGTGCAAAGGAAGTCATAGCAGTAGCTAGCTCTGAAATAGAGGCGATCAATACGCCGCTGGGGGAGACAACCTCCACGCTTTCTGAGCGAAAGGCATCTGACATGCGTGCCGAAGAAGTCAATCATTCTATAGCCTTATCGCAATCATCGAAGTATGCGCTGGCTAGAAAATTATTGGCCGAAGGCCTTCCTTTGAACTCCGTTGCTCAAAAATCTGGACTCAGTGAAGCAGAGCTCGCACTCCTCGGAAAAATATCATCAAGCGTTCACAGAAATAACAGGCTGCATTAACCTTTTTTTGCTGCAGAGTGGTCTTGACTTTGTAGAGACTGCTGACTAGAAGCGTCAAATGCGAAGTTTAATGCCTGAAGGGCAGGAGTGGATTGTAATCGCTACAATCGTTCTTCTCTTATTTGCTTCTGAGTTCGGAACTAAGTTATTAACTTTGTTCCGGAAAAAGAAGCAAGCAAAAGGCAGCCGCTAGCTAGAGGCCTTAAAAACAAGTGTTTTTAAGGCTGAAAGTCGCCAAGTTTAAAAGAAAGCTCTTGTAAATACAGAGCATTGGTGGCTAAAAGGTGGCTGAAGCGTTGCGAAAATGCAGCGCATGGTTTTATCGATCTTTGTATCGGATTTCCGAGCATCGAACAAAAACCAGCCTGGCCTTAAGCCGTTGGTTCAGACAGGAGTGTTTGAGTTAACAAAAGAAATATAAGGCGCGAGCCGGAAAGATCGTAGATCGAAGGGGGAAACGAAAATGAACGAAGGGAATAACATGGAAGTGACAGGAGTTCAAAACAACACGACTGCAACAAACGGAAGCAATTTGGGAGCAGCACCATTAGATAATTCTGCTGAAACAAATGCACGTGCTCAAAATGTGAAAGTGATCAAGCGTTACCAAAACCGTAAGCTTTATGACACACACCAAAGCTGTTACGTCACACTCGATGAAATTGCAGACATGATCATGCGCGGAGAAGAGGTTGTCGTTGTTGATAATCGCACTAAGAAAGACATCACTTCTAGCACTTTGACTCAGATTATTTTCGAAAAGCAAAAGCGCTCGAAATCAATCATTCCTGTAAGCACTTTGCGTGACATCATCCAAGTTGGCGGTGGTACGTTCTCTGGCTTTTTGGCGAAAACAGCGGAAAGTGGAACTAGCGTATTGAGCAAAGCGAAAGCTGACCTTGAGAAAAGTTTTGCAAACGAAGAGAACCTTCGTGGAACTTTTTTGGTAACTCAAAGAGCTGCTGAAGACCTCAGAAGAGCGATCGACGAGAAAGCTCAAAACTCTGGCCTTAGCCGCGAAGCTTTGACCGCGACTCAGACGCAACTTCAAAACTTGAACAGCCAACTTTCAAATCTTGAAAAGTTGATTGAAGTTTTCGAAGCTCGTTCGCTAGCTAACGCTGGCGCGTAATGCGCTAATGCTGGCTTGAGTTTGCTGATGCAAGCTTAGGGTTGCAAATGTATAAAAACTTAAGGCTGATTCCTTGGGGAGTCAGCCTTTTTTGTTTTCTAAATTCAAGGGCGAGAATCCGCGGGTAAAATTTTGTGGGACAGTGCCAGCTAGAAGTCTTCTTCGAGGGTTTTGTTGATGAGGTTTAGGGCTTCTTGCTCCTGACTTTTCTGAAGAAGGGTGCGAATTTTCTTCAATCGATCAACGTTTCTTGTTTGCTTCTCATTCAAGCTATTCATGGCCCGGTTGTAGGTCCCAGCTAGGGAGTGAAATTCATCTCCCCTTCTTAAGGTGATGTTTTGGGTGGAGCCATTGGCGCTCAAGTCTTGAAGTCGCTTTTTTAGGGCGAATACGGGACCAGCTATTTTTTGAGTGTAAACCACTCCAAGAACGAAAATTGTACCCATAAACAAAACCCAATTACTCATGATGGCTAAAGAGAGAGTGCTGAATTCAGCCCTCAATTTGTCGACCATTTCTGGCATGTGCAATAAGGCATTTTGAATCAACATTTCATAGCTAAGCTTGATGAAAAAGAGAGCAAGGCCCGTGAAGATCGCGAACAAGATGCCGGAAATCAGACAAAGCTTAAAAGTGAAGCGATATTGAAAGTCCTTCTCTACGAGGTATTTCTTTCTTCTTTTGTAGGTAGGCCTTGGTATTGTTGATCTCATTCTGGCGGGCACTCCTCAAGTCCTGCGGCTGTAGCATGTAGCTTGGCAAGAAAGTGATAGATGTATTTTCCATCGAGTTCTTCTCTGGGGCAAGTATTCCTGATTTTTGAGAAGGGACGTTCTGAGCAGGGGTCCGAGAGCTGGCCAAGAGGCTCTAGGGCTCCGCCTGGCTGATTGAGGTTCTTCCATTGGGCGCGTGCACCTAGTTTCTCATGGATCCGTATAAAGCCTCCAATGGGCAATCCATCGATGAGGTAGAGAACGGGTTCGGCCGCAACTTTCGACTCTGGATCTGAGGGGTCTCTGAGATATTCAAGTGCCGTAGGAATAGCCTCCTGAAGAATGATTTCGGAAATGGGAACGGCTTCTTTTCCTTTGCGCATCTTGTTTTGGTCAGACCGATTGAGTTCGAGAATGGCTTCTGGGGTGTCGACTTGAAGAACGCCCATGCCGTAGGTTCCAGCATTGTTTTTGACGAAAATTGAAGGTGCATCCGCGATCCCACGTTCTTTGTATTCTTGCCTCAGATCTTCGAAAAGAATTTTAGCTTCATTGTAAAGTCGTCTACGATCGTCGGAATCTTCCACATTGATATTTGTTATTGTTTTGGCACGAGCACGGAAATACCACGGGTCGAAAAATTCAAATTTTTTATCCAGAGAATTAAGGAGAGCATCGATGATCTCGAAGTGCATGCTCTTTCTTCTTTTGTACCAACCAAGTTGCGGGCTTGGAAACACGGGAAGTTTGTTGTCTTCTAAAAACTTAGGGAGGCCTCCACTTAAATCATGATTGAGAACTAGGGCATCTGCTCCAGCTAGGGCTTCTTCGACGGGGAGATATTCAATATCAAAACCGTTTCGAGTCTTCACTGTCCAAGCCTTTGGAATGGGGGGGCCGCTCCAAGCGACTCGCACTTTGGCGCCGGCCTTCTCGAGAATGGTACAGATGCCTGCAAGATTTTCGAGGTAGCCTTGGTTGTTGGTGTGGGCCTCTGGAATAACGGTGATGTTCCAGGGAGATGTGGTCATGAGTTTGGCGGACAAATATTGCCCCATTCGAACGGAGGCACGAAGCTTGTCGTCCTCACTTAACAGGTTGAAGCCGGCGGGGAAAAGATTGACGTCAACGGCGCAAACTTTCCACCCACTATCTCGAACGTCGATAGAAGAATAAATAGGGTATCCACAACTTGAGGTAAACTTTCGCAGCTCGGCTAGAACCGAGTCCATGTTGGTGATCAAGTCTTTGAAAAACTGGTCTGATCCTGAGACTTCCATTTATTGAGAATATCCTTTCCAAGAGAGCGTAACATGGGCAGGCCCATTTCGGCATGCGAGAACGGTGCTATTTGAATTGTGGCATTTGCGATGGACTGAGAGTCAGATGAGATTGACTCGATAACGTTCTGTTGGCTTTTGTGACGCTCTTTCAAGTCGGCAGTGGCTTCTTTTCCGAGGTACCGTTCGAATTCTGGGCCCTGGGGGAATGGGCTGTCGGGAAGCGTACGATTGAGAATGAGAAGGTCGGCTTTATGGAGTTCATGGGCCCGCAGCTCCGAGCTCAGGAGTCTTGCTTCTTCAATGGGGTAGGACTCGGGGAGGCTAACGAGAATACTTTTGGTATTGTCTTGCCGGACCCACTCTTTTACGCCTTGGGCAGTTTCTCTGAGCGATTGGTGGACGGGGCGACTTTCGGAAAGAAGGCTAGAGAGTTCACCCATAAAGCCTTGGCCTAGAAAGCGCTTAAAGATTTCTAGTGTTTGGGCTCGCGTGCTTGTGAAAAGTTTGTTCCAGAAGCCTGATTTTTTGGCCTCGGATTCGTCTTCTTTTAAGAAAAGCTTGAGAACGCTCTCATCAAAGAACTTCAATAGATGTTCGGGGCTTTCAAGGAAGTCGAGCGCGTGTCGGGAAGGTGGGGTATCCAAGATACAAATATCATACTCCCCTGAGTTTCCAAGTGTTAGGAGCTTGTCGACGGCCAAGTACTCTTCAATACCACCAAGTTGCTCTTGAATGATTTTGAAGAGGCGATTGTTGAGGATCTTTTCGGCAAGGCCAGGTGTCGAGATTTTTCTATGGATGAGGTCTGTGAAGGCCGACTTGTTGTCGAGCCAAAGAGCATCCATGGAGCCACCATTTTCAAAATCAATAATTTTTTGCGCCTCGTTGGAAAGGCTTTCGAGTCCTAGCGCTTGGGCGAGTCTTTTGGCGGGATCAATAGTGATTACGACAGCTTTTAATCCACTTTCGGCAAGTCCTAGGCCTAGTGATGCCGAGCAACTTGTCTTCCCAACACCGCCAGATCCAAGGACCAAAACCAATTGTGAACGTTCTTGGGTCATCTCTTGAAGTCACTTTCTGAATGAAGCTTTACCATCTCACTAAGTTGAGAAAGCAACTCTTGGCTGTGGGGAACTTCGGGTAAATAGTTGAGAATGCGATCTTTGCTCACGTCCGATTCAAAGGAGTGGATGAGTTCGCTTTCTAGTTCGGAACGCTCGACTTCAATCTCGACAATTCTTTTCCATTCCAGATCCTCAAGAGATTCTATGGGGGCGGAGTTTTCTGCTTTTGGTTTAAGTCTATTGATCGTGTACAAAGGTGCAGGAATGTTGAGGGTCTCAAGGCCTTTCGCGAGGTCTTGAGCTTCTTTGAGAGGAAGTTCTTCTGGAGTAGCGACAATATAAAAGTTCGAAAGCTTCGGATTGGTCATGTAATCCATGATGCCCTTTGCCTGTTTGAATACGATTCCACTCCCAAAAACATCTATAAGGGCTTGGGTGCTTTTGAAGAGCATAAGGCAGTGTCCGGTCGAAGGAGCATCTACGACGACGTGTTTCCATCTGTGGTCACTTTCGGGAACCAGGCCTTCCGTGCATTCATAGTGAACTTTACCTAATAGTGCAGCAGGTTCGAGTCCGGGACAAACATCAACAAATGCTGACACCACCTTATTGTCTAAAATGGTGTCTACGAATTTGCCCCGAAGCCCAGAGGTCAATTGTGCAAAGGTAGAGTCGTGCTGGCCCATTGAAAGTAGCAGGCTAAAATACTGCCGGAATGAAGACTTCGGCATGATCCTGCAGGCCCAGACGTGATTCATATCGCGAATGAATTTGATTTCAAAATTAGTTCGATCTTCCATTCCGAGAAGTGAAAGGGCATGGCCATTGCCTTGCATATCAATAAGCAATACCGGACCTTCATTTCGGTCAGAGAGTTTCTTAACGAGTGAGGCTGCGAGTGTCGATTTACCAACGCCTCCTTTGCCTGTAATAAAATGTAGCTGTGTTGTTGAAAGTGTTTCCGACATCATCTGACCTAGGCGCGCCGTTTAACCTCGGAAGGAATCCGATCGTATAATGGTGTTTCGAGAATAGCGGTAATGGCTTGGAGAACTCTCTTCGCTCTTAATAGTCCCGCATGACCAACTCCATCGAAATAAAGGTTGGGAACGTCTGGGAGTATGGTGTCTTTGTTGGTTGTGACGATATCGAGTGTGCCTCTTAGATTCCAATAATGAATCTTGCCAGGCAGAGGTTTCTCTTTGATTCTTTTCATGAGAGGGGCTTCGGGAGCTAAATCTCTGATGCAGCGAGGATACGGGGAGCGATACATGATGTTTCCTTGGTGAGGAACTCCGAGAAAGAGAACTTTATCTATCTTTGAAGCAAAATCGAGGTCCTGCAAGGCAACTCTGAGAATCACACCACCCAACGAGTGTGCGACAATGCGAACTTTCCCTGGGCGATCCGAGGCGAGGTGGGCTCGATAAGTTTCATCAACTCTCGCCTTGAGTTGGTCCGCCATGGTTTCAATCCGATCCACAGATGTCCACAGCTCAATCGTTTCAATGTTCTTAAAGTTGTTTTTTCTAAGAGTCCGTTCAATCGCATAAAAGGCAGACGAATTGTGAAAAATTCCGTGTACAAAGAGTACTGGGCAATGATGTTCAATGCGTAGAACTTCTTCGCTGATGCACTGTCTGCGGAGCATTGAGTTAAGCCTGCCGAAGCCCCAACCCACAGGGTGTAAGGTGGTTACGCTAAATGTGCGTAAACTTTCTGCGATAAGTCTCCAAAACATCGACTCTGAGTCTAATCTCTAATCTCGTCTATTGGCTAGCAGTGTTTGTAGACACTTTGGTTGCAATTTGTCGGTTTCGGCGAAAATTGGCGCTTTGATGCTTCACGTCGATAACTCTTATCTTTGGAGCTTTTTTCCTGGGAAATGATGCCTAGAATGAAGGTTCGAAAATAGGAGGTCTACATGGCTAAAAAATTGGGATTGTTAGTTGGAATATTGATGATGGGATTAGGCGCTTGTGGACATCGCGAGTTTACCGAGGGTGAATATGATGACGTCAACGAAGTTAGGCATTTGGATGATAAGTTCAATGAGTCTGATGCGAAAGAATTGATTGTAGATATGATCGGATCAATGGCAGAGCATCCTATTTTTAAGGACGCAAGAGTGCCTCCAATTGTTCAAGTCGAGGGAGTTCGAAACAAAACTTCAGAGCATGTAGATACTAAAGCTCTCACAGATTCTCTTAGAACGGCTTTGATCAAGACCGGTAAAGTCAGATTTTCTAACAAAGAAGATAGGTCGATCTTGGCGGATGAAATTGACTATCAACATGGATCAGGGCGAGTCAGAAGAGATACAAGAAAAGCCAAAATGGGAGCTATTGGAGCTGACTATATTCTTACGGGTGACTTGATTTCCAATGTGCAGCAAGTTGGCGGAAAAAAACTCATTTATTACCGTCTCACTCTTAACCTCACAAACATCACGACGGGATTGCTTGAGTGGTCTGATGAAAAGCCAATTCGTAAGCGTTTCAAAAAACGCAGCGTTGGACTGTGAGGAACATTCTCTAGGATTTATTGAATGAGTTTTAACGACAAAAAGCGCAAAAGCTTAACTGCTTTTGCGCTTTTGCTTTTTCTGTTGGGAGGTTGCTCGTCGAATGCCTATTTGCGGCATGATGGGCATGCTTCCTTTGAGAAAAATAATTACGCTCAGGCCATCGAAGCTTTTCAAGCTGATGCCGTCGAGCGCGGTAGCAACCAACTTCTCTTTAAACTCGATCTTGGAATGAGCTTTTTTGCTAATCGGCAGTACAACGAAGCCATCAGAGAGTTTCTCGAAGCTGAAAAAATTGCAGAGATCAAAGACTACACCAGCATAAGCGAAGAGGTTGGGGTGCTAGTTACAGGCGAAGATGTACGAGGCTACAAGGGCGAGGACTTCGAGAAAGTATTGATCAACGTTTATCTAGCTCTGTCGTTTGCCGCCATTGGAGATCTCGAGGAAGCACTCGTTGAGTGTAGAAAAATCAATTTACTATTAAGGCGAATGATCGATGAGGGGAAAAGAAACTATCAAGAATCAGCCTTTGCTCGCTACCTTTCGGGCATGCTATGGGAGGCTTCGGGCGAGTGGAATTCAGCTTATATTGATTTTAAAAAAGCTTATGAAATTGACCCACAGTTGCCTGGTATCGCTAGCGACTTGATCTTGTCGGCTAGGAAATCTGGTCTTAGTCAGGCTGAAAGAGATTGGAGAATTCAGTTCCCCTCGGCTCCTCTTAGACAAACGGATCCAAAAAAAGGAGAGCTTGTCGTCTTCTTTGAGCGGGGACAGTCGCCGCGAAAGTACCCAAATTACGACGATAAGGCGATCCCTCAATTTCGGTCGCGCTTTGGCGGATCGCAGGTAGCAGTTTTGATTGTGGATGGAGAGCAGTATTCAGATTTTGTGGAATTTTTGAATGTTGATAAGACCTCTAAAGACTATTTGCAGGACCGTCTGGCCCGAATGAGGCTCGCTAGAATGAAGCGAACGGCGGTAAAGGCTGCTTTGGCTTCAGCGGCAGGAGCTGCGACTGATGATGGGGATCTGGGCTGGCTTACCTTTTGGTTGTTGATGAGTGCCGATACCGCGGATTTGAGGTCTTGGCTGAGTCTACCCAAGGCTATTGATATGATGAGAATTGAGCTGCCGGCTGGAAAACATTGGATTCAGATGAATGTGAGTTCTTCTTCCGGGCGGTCCCATACCATTGATTTTGGGGAGGTCGAAATTAGACCTCGAAAAAAAGTCTTTCTTATGGGACGTTAGGGCCTTATGTTTGGGCCTATTGAACGTGTTGTTTTTGATTTGGATGGAACTCTTGTCGATACGATGTCGCATGTTGTGGAGAGTATTTCTTTCGCCATCAAAAAGGTAAAAAACATTGAGGTTCCCCGGGCCGAGATCATTTCAAAGTTTGCCCCGTCGACTGAGGAGATCCTATCTGTATGGTTTGATTCTGAGCAAGAGAAGGTTGCGGCTATTGAGGCTTGGGGGGAGTGTCAGGGCGAGGGCTTTGGATGGGCTCGTCCGTTTGAAGGTGTAGAAGAAATGCTTAGTGGCTTCAAGAAAGGCGGCGTGCCGATGGCGATTTTTACGGGACGCAATCGTGAAGGGGCTTTGGGCATTTTGGCTGAAAGAGGCTGGCTAGGTAAGTATTTTGATGAAGAGTTTGTGATTGGCGGGACCGATGGATTTGCGCCCAAGCCTTCGGGGGCGGGACTGCTCGAGTTGATGCTTCGCTGGAAGCTCGCTGGAGATCAGGCGAAAAAGACGACGCTCTATGTGGGCGACCATACTCATGACCTGGTTGCGGGGCGTGAGGCGGGTGTTAGAACCGCATTGGCTTTGTGGGACCGAAGCATGGGCTTGGAAAAAACAGAACGAAGTCACTACAAAAGGTTGTGGTCTGAGGCCTCGGACGAACTTTGTGACGTGAGGCTCAGCGACCCACGTGGACTATTGGCCTGGCTTGAGTCGACCTGAGCTATCTGTGGCAGTAGCCAGGTCCCAAATATACAAACATTTACGTAATTTTCGCCTAAAGAAACCTTGTCCCATTTGAAAACGAACTTATATTTAGCCTTATGAGAAAACTAGGCAATATTGCATTGATGTTCGCGGTGGGTCTTGGAATCTCCATTACCCTAATGTTCCTTTTTGAGCTTTTTGGGATTGATATCTATCTGGCCCAGAACGGAATCAATTATGTTGGTTTGTTCGTATTCTGTATGCTTTTTGGCTTTGCAGGGTCGTTTATCTCGCTCTTCCTTTCTAAGCGAATCGTAAAGTGGACGATGCGGATCCAAATTGTGGATCCATCTCAAGCAAATGGCGAGATGATGTGGCTCACTGAAACTGTGCGCCGCCTGGCTCAAAGTGCGGGACTTCCAGAGACTCCAGAGGTTGGAGTCTACGACTCTCCGGAGATGAATGCTTTTGCAACGGGCCCATCAAAGTCAGATTCATTGGTAGCCGTTTCTACGGGATTATTGGCATCCATGAATCGCGCTGAACTTGAGGGCGTGTTGGCCCATGAAGTAGCTCACATTGCCAATGGCGATATGGTTCGTATGACCTTGATGCAAGGAGTGATTAATACGCTCGTGATGTTTGCAGCGCGTATCGTGGCTCATCTCGTAGCTAGCCGTATCAGTGATCGCGATAGTTACTTTATGCGCTTTGCGCTTGTCATGTTTTTCCAAATTGCTTTTGGTTTTCTGGGGATGATTGTTGTAAACTGGTACAGCCGCAAGCGTGAGTTTCGTGCGGACTCTGGCGGTGCTGCTTTAGCTGGAAAAGACAAAATGATTGCGGGGCTTCAAGCTTTGAAAGATAGAATGAATGTCGTGGACAATTCTCAACCTCAATTGGCTGCTCTAAAAATCTCTAGCAAGCCCAAAGGCTTTGCGGCAATGTTCAGCACTCACCCTCCGCTCGCAGAACGCATCGAAGCTTTGCGAATTTCATAAAACAAATTTGCTCGGTTAATTGCTATTCAAAACCCGGCTGTATCAATCCGACTGCAATTTAAGCCTTGAATTCATCACACAGGACGAGGGGAGTGCCACTCCCCTCTTGCAGTCTGGCGCCTGCAATTCACCCCATAGTCCTGTGCATGAATCCAACCCTTAAATTGCAGTCGGCTTGCTTCAAGAGCTATAGACTAGCCAACAATTAACCGAGCAAATTTGTTTTATGAACAAAGGCTAATCGACGACGTTTTCGCCGCCGTCGATGTGAAGGACGTTGCCTGTCATAAAGTCGAAGTGTGGCAATGCGAATGCTGAGATTGCTTTCGCGACATCTTCTGGAGTTGTGAGTCTTCCGAAGGGATTGCGCGATTTTGCAGTTTCAATCATGGTGTCGTTGCCTGGAATTTTTCTCAACGCTGGAGTGTCAGTAACGCCAGCTAAGATTGCATTTGCCGTGATTCTTCTAGGTGCAAGCTCAAGGGCCAATTGTCTGCAGTAACTCTCAAGCGCACACTTCGCAGCACTGACTGCGCCATAGGACTTCCATACACGTGAAGAACCAGCAGAAGTCATTGCAAAGATTCTTCCACCATCAGCTAATAGGCCCGCAGCGACAAGGTCTTGTGTCCAATAGACAAGGCTGTTGGCCATTACGTCTAGGGTCATATCAAACTGAGCTTTCGTAAGAACGGCTTTGGGGTCTTCGTCGATGAAAGGCTTGAGGGCTCCGAAGGCGATAGAGTGAAGGAGGACGTGGATCTTGCCTTGGGCAAATGCTTTCATTTGGGTGATCGCATCAGCACGCTTTTCAGCGTCGGCAGCATTCATGTTGATGAAGTGAGCTTTGCGCCCAAGGTCTGTGATCTTCTTGGTGATCTCTTCAACGTGAGCCATTCCGGCTTTGCGGTCCATATGGACGCCGATAATGTTGAATCCCGACCTAGCAAGTTCAAGTGCCGTAGCTTCTCCGAAGCCAGAGGAAGCTCCGAGGATAAGGGCATATTGCCCGTCAAAATTTTTACTGTGTTCACCAAATACGTGTTGCGACATAGGAGTTCTTTTAATCACAGGCGCTTAGGCCGGTCAAAGTGCGCAAGTGAATTTTCGCTAGGAGATCTGAGCGAACTAATAGGCCCTAGTCAAACAGTTGGCTGGAATGCGTCGTAAGAAAGAGGGATGATATAGGATAGGGAGGGCATACTTTGCCGTTGGAAGTACCACAATTCAATAGCAATAATATGCAGTTGGCGTCTGCCTATGACAAAATTGCGAAACTTGAACAGAAGAAGATCACTAAGTTTGATGAGAAAGCTCAAAAACTAGACAATGAACTTCAACTTGTTCAGGATTTGAAAACTCGTTTCGGCAAAATCAAAGAAACGCTTCAGCCCTTCCGAAGTCCCTCTGAATTCAAAGACCTCAAAGGATTTTCATCGCATGAAGATATCGCGATGATCAGCTCTATTGATAAATCCATTGCAGAAGTGGGTTCCTATGAACTCGAAGTTCTAAATCTCGCAAACACAAACTCTATTATGACCTATGGTATGCCGGACAGAGACAAGTCTGAGGTTGGAGTGGGTTACGTATCTTTTAAAACGGCTACTGGCGAAGAAAAAGAAGTCTATATTGGATCCGATAACAACACATTGGATGGAGTTGCGAGTGCTATCAATGATGCGAAACTTGGAGTTCGGGCTTTCGTAGTTAACGATGGAACTGACGCGGATGAGCCTTGGAGGCTTGTCGTTACAGGAGAAGGCACGGGCTGGAAAAATGATATCGAGTGGCCCGAGTTTTATCTTCTGGATGGAGATTTAGAGTTTGATCGAGAAAGAACTCGAGAGGCAAAAAGTGCCATCATTCGTTTTAATGGAATGCCGCTTATGGCAGATGAAAATACTATCAAAGATCTGCTCCCGGGAATCAATATTGATTTGAAGTCAGCCAAAGAAGGTCAGTCAATTAAGCTAGATGTAAAGCCCGATTTTGAGAAAATCGAGGAAAAGGCGAAGGGCTTTGTTGATAGCGTAAACGAAGTCTTCTCATTTATTCAGCAGCAGAACCAATTGGGAGCCGACTCTCATAAAGACCCGAATAAGAGTTTGGGTGGTGATGTAGGGCTTCAAGCCATAGAAAGTCGAATGAGAAGTATCATTCAGCTTAGTCAGAACGAGCTTCCAGGGACGACAATTCAAGGTCTGAGAAATGTTGGTATTGTTTTCAACCGAAATGGAACTTTGGATTACGATCCGAAGAAGTTTCAAAAAGAGTGGGAAACAAATTTTGAAGCGGTGTCGACCCTATTTGCCGGAACAAGTCCGCTGACAGGTTTTGCAAACAAGATGATTACGCTTGTAGATGGAATGACTAGAAGAGGCGACGGCATGATGAGCATCAAAGAGAATGCTTTGAATGACCGAAAAGACCGAATAACAACGGACAAAGAGCGAGCAACTCAAAGGGCAGAAAAACGCCTTGCGAAAGTTAGTCAGCAGTTTTCACGGGCGGAGGCGGCAATACAGCAGATGCAACAAGCGTCTGCAGGGCTTCCTCCAGCTGGTGGAATGGGATAGGTATTTGGAGGATAGATGAATTACGGGGCAAAGAAATACAAACAGACTTCAGTCACGACAGCTAGTAAAGAAAAAATTCTCCTGATGCTATACGAGGCTGCGATTAAAAATTTGAAGCTCGCCAAGATGGCCATTGAGCAGAAGAAAATTTCTGAGAAGTGCACTCATATCACAAAAGCTCACGACATTATTTCAGAGCTTTCCAATACGCTAGATCACAGCAAGGGCCCTGAGGTAACGGAGCAGCTCGAATCACTCTATTCATTCTGCGTGAATCAGTTGATTAAGGCCAATATGGAAAATGATCCCAAAATGATTGATTCCGTTCTTCAGGTGATGACAACTCTCTATGAGGGATGGGTTGCCGCTGTTGAAGAACTTAAAAAGAAGGGTGGAGGCGCCGAGCGTGAAAATAACTAAAAAAGATTTACGTAAAAAACTTGAGCAACTTGACCAGAGAATTATGGGCATCTGGATGGCCGATACGAGTGATGTCAAAGATGACGATCTCTGGGAAGCCTTTGTAACCCTTTTAGAGGCACGAGTGGAGCTTGTGAACGTTTGTATCAAGGCGAAAGTGCCTTTAACAAAAGAAGACGCGATGCCGCCATGGCTTGAACGCCTCACAGCAAATCAAAAAGAAATACGTCTACATGAGCTTAAAAAGCTGCTTCAAAAGCGTAATAATAGTGAGAAATATCGTCGCTATGAAAACATTGCACGAATTCTGGAGGAGTCAGGTAAATGATCAACAATATTGAAGCGGCGAGAGTTCTTTATCGTTATGGAAAGAAAGACGATGCAACTTCGATCTTAAGACACACCTGGGAGAATCCGGAAAATCAAAGTCAGGCCTTTGAAGCTTTTTTGGGTTTAATGGAAGCTTGGATTGCCCAAGACAAGGAATCGACTCAATTGCATTTGGAGGAAATGGTTTCTGGTTACGGACCTAATGCTGAATTTTGGAATGAATGCTCCTTATCAGAACAGTCAATTATTTTTGAATGGCTAGGTCAAATTCAGATCCAGACTGATAATAGGCAATCTGCATTCGAATCATTAAGCCGAGCTGCTAGCCTAGGAAGAGATACTTCGCTTTTATGGAGACTTCTTGGAGACTGCTGTATTGATCGTCAGGAATTAGATCTCACCATTCGTTATTTAAAGCGAAGTTTGAGTTTGTATCGTCAGTTGGATCTAGATGTTCTCAGTGGAAGAAATTTTGCTATGGGGTCTTTCACCGGGAAGGACCCACTTTCATGGAGTCACGGAGCAAATGACTTCCTCCATATCCTTCTGAAAGTCACAAAGGTCGCAAAAGGCAAAAGAAATCTTAAAGCAGCAAGGGAGCTTCTAATGGAAATGCTTCATCAGTTTCCGAATGATGATAGGCTTCCTAAACTTAGACTTATGATTGAGCGTTCCATTGTCGAACATAGTTTATTTGAGCCTGAGTCTAGACAAGCGCAGCTCACTCGATAATTTCGAACTAGTGAATAACATTTTTGAAGAAATGCGTGAGTACTTTCCGCTTGTGGTTGAGACTCCTCAAGAGTGGGCGGAAGTAGCTATTGCTGACTTTGATGCCTTTGTGCTTGATCATGCAGCTTGTGAAAGAAAAGCAGCTGCAACTTGCATGTCATTTGTGGGTGCTTACCCTGATAGGCCGGAACTTTGCGATGTGATGATTACCGTGGCCCGTGAAGAGATGGAGCATTTTCACCAGGTGTTCCGATTGGCTCGCAATAGGGGGCTAACTCTTAAATCCGATCATAAAGATGAGTACGTAAATCAGCTCCTTCGGGCGGTACGAAATAGCCCCGAGGGTAGGTTTATGGATAGACTGCTGGTTGCAGGACTCGTAGAGGCTCGTAGCTGCGAGCGTTTAGGGCTCGTTGGAGAGGCTTTACTTCGATCTGAAGATTCTCAAAAACGAGAATTGGGTGCGTATTACTCGGAACTTGCTGTTGCAGAAGCAAGACATTTTGGGCTGTTTACTAAATTTGCCGAGAAATATTGTGGAGTTAGTGAGTCCCGAGCTCGTTTGGCTGAGTTAATAAAAATCGAGACGGAAATCGTAAAAAAATTGCCGTGGAGGCCTGCAGTCCATTAGAATACGGATAAGGGATTGAGCTCGGACTGGGGTATTGTGTCTAAGCTCGGAGGGATTATATGTTTAAGGGGTTTTCTAAATTTTTTGTACCAACTGTAGTTTTGTTTTCGGCAGCGTCTTTTGCCACGGTTCCGGAAGGTGAGGAATCATCAGTCCTTCAGAACCATTTACTGCAAAAAGAAATGAATCTTTGCTCCGAGGAGCTCAGAGAAGGTCGGGACTTTAAATACAATCTCGAACACTACAATATGGACCTAGGAGCCATTGCTGCGGATAACGCTTTTCGTTTTCCTGACCATGTAGGCAATGCGACCTTTCGATTGATTTACTCTGAAGAAGATAAGCTAATTGAAATTTGGCCGAATGGACGCTTTGACCACGAGTCGGATCCTCTGATGAAGCTTGAGCCCTCTAAGGTTGACCCAGTATTATTTAAAAAAATTAGAGACGCGAAGGGCGGACATGTAGAAGAAGTGATGGGGGATGGGACTGGGCAGGTGCCTCTCGTGGGTGTTCACGGAACTTCACCAGCACTTGCCGAGCTTCTTGGCGTGAATCTAGACGTATTCTGCGATGTTCGTGAATCAAGGAAGTCGAATGTTCTGCGTGAATCCCTTGATGGGATTTTAAGAAGTGCCAACTCATCAAAGCCAAAGGTTGTTGATGAAGGCGCAACGAAAAAGAAGCGCAAGTTCGGCGCTCCTCATCGTAGACATTGATTTCCTTTAAAGTTTCGTCAAGCCTTTGACGTTTTTAAAAAAGAGGCGGTGCACAATGCATCGCCTCTTTTTTTATTCCATTTTCTCTTAATGAATTCTGAACATCATCCGATGAAGTCTATGTGGGCGGAGTGCCCATTATAAATAGGAGATCAAGGATGCTCGTTCTAACTAGAAAGATTGGCGAAACGATAACGATTGATGACAACATCAAGATCACTGTCGTTCAAATTAAAGGTAAGCAGGTGCGAGTCGGCATTGATGCTCCCAAAGAAACCAAGATCTATCGCGAGGAAGTTTATACCGCGATTCAAGAAGAAAATAGAGCTGCACTCAATTCAATGTCGGGTGACCTCGAAAAACTTCGTACAAATAAGGTTAAAAAGACTGGAACATAATTTCAAGGATTGAAATTTTATGAAAGGTGCCAAGGAGGGGACCAAAAATGGAAAACATCAAAACAAAAAGATTCGGAACAATTGTAGCAGGTGACGACCACTTCATCCAAATTAAGGATGGAATGATTGGAATGTCACCGTTGAAGAAGTATATCCTAGTGGAGTCACCGGCATATCCTGTAATGTTCTGGCTTCAATCGTGTGATGACCAAGTCATTGCTTTTCCCGTCGTCGAACCATACTTCTTTAGATCTAATTATAATGTAAGAATGACCGAAGCCGATAAGTTGGCTCTTCAGTACGAGGACGGCGATCGTATCAAATACTTTTGCGTTCTTACAATCCCTGAAAATGCAGAGGACATGACGGTCAATCTAAAGGCTCCTGTCGCGATCAATCTTGATAAAGGAACGGCTTCCCAGCTCGTACTTCAAGATAAAGAGCTTCAGGTTAGACATCCGGCTTACAGAACGTACGCAAATGTCTTGGCCGCGATAGACGAACAAGGCGGCAGTGATTCATACGTCGAGGAAGTATGGAGCCCTATCAGCATTCAAGACGGAGGACAGACGGTAGCGCATCAAGCTGCTGTCTGATTTTGCAACATGAAAGGCCTACGATTAAAGACTATCACAATCGTGGCTTGGATCGGTGTATTCGCAACTTCGATTGTAGCCTCGGCCGCGGACAACAATTCGGTTCAGGTTTTTAACGAAACGACATCATTTGAGACTTATGTGAGATCTCAGCAGGCGCTAAAGCGTAAACCTGCGGGGCTTGATCTGAAGTTCCGAGTGATATCAGTCAAGCGTGAGCTTGCACTTACAGAGGCCGAAGCGCTTAAGACCCCGCAGGATGTCGTCATCAATGGTGGGGCTGCTGAGGGGCTTGAAAAAGGAATGACCTTAACAGTCGTCAGAAAAGTTCCCGTAGTAGATCCGTTCTTAGACAACAGGCAGATGGAGCTCGAGATAAAGTTCGCGACGGTAAAAGTGATACATAGTCAGGACAACCTTGCCGTGGCTCGGGTGGAGTCAGTGGAGCCTTCTTACAGTGGGGCTGGGGTTGGGGTCCGTGGTGTTCTCATTGGAGATTACCTAACAACGCAGTGAAGTCAGCATGAACAAAAGGTACTTAATTTACGGTGTTGTAGTCTTGGTTCTTGCTATGGTCCTTGGCGGCGAAGAAACTAGTAACCCATACAAGCTAAAGATCTCACTTAAAGATACGGGCTCATTAAAAACGATATGTTTGGAAGAAATTGTGGGCTTTGATTCGGGAACTCTAGGAAAGATCGCCTTCTGTGATTGTGTTTCGAAAACCTATGCCATTAATGTGAGCTCCGCTGAAAAGTTCAAGGCGAGCTATGAGGAAACGGCTAAGGCTCATTGGCTGGGCTTGAGGGAGACTTACACCAAGGCGCGGAATGTCGCTAATACAGGAAGCGCGCCCGTTGAGTTTGACAGCGGTGATCCGGCGCTCAATGTGCTTCTTGAGAGATTCAAGCTGAGCCATCCCATAGAGAAACTAGAAACAAATTGGGAACAGCTCTCAAAGGCCTCTGGAAAATTTTGGAAGAGGTCGATGTATACGTGTTCCCAGCCAAAGCTCTGAAAATAGCCTGAATTCTTGCAGACTGAAGCTTAACCCAAATTTAATAGTCTGAGTTTTCCTTACAATTTCAGTAATTTGTTCTTGCCCTTTTTTTAAGAGGATCTGCTGAAAAAATTTATGTTATTATTGGCGTAATGATGATCTCAAGAATTTTCACCAGGTCCTTACTGCTTTCTTTTTTTTTCGTAGGAACAGTCTCAATTGCGCAGCAATCACTTGTTCAAAAAAATCATAGTAGCGGCTCAGGAGAGAGCGAGTTTTTAACTGATTATTACCCCACTCATGACAATGGTGGTGTGGCGCCCGAGCGGGTTATAGTCGATGTGGTCGGCGGCAGAGGCTTAAGTCTCATGGTTCAGAAAAATAAAGATGGATCAGAAGAGACTTTTTATAAGATGAATGAGCTCAGAGGTTTGCTTGCAGATCAGCGGAAGAGATTTTTTTCTGGGCAAGGAGAATGTGCTGATGGTTCAATGCCCATGAGTAGTGAGTTTCTCAAAAAGAATTCAGTGGAAGTTCAGAAATTCCTCGCTTCGGTAAGCCCTGCACCTAGTGACAATATCCGGAGTAAGTCCGGAAGGACTCTCTCAAACGTGGAGGCGCTAAAGCATGTTTGCGCTGTTGGGGAAAATCAGCGATCTGTGCAGAAGTATAAGTTTGATGCTGATGGGGCGATTGGCGGAAGTGTTTTGGCCGAACTCCCAAGGTGCCAGATTGTTTGTGTTTCGGTCGATGAAAAATAATTTTCTCAGTTAATGTCTTTGTTGCCTTTTAGGACCGGGACAAAATGTTTTGCTTGGTCGGATGGCCCTACAAACAGTGGAGGAGTTGCAGCTTTCGCAACTGTTGGGTCAAGTTCTGGAATGTGAGACCTCAACAAAATGGTAATATTTTCGATGGCCGGAAGAAGAGACTCTAATGGGGCTTTCTTTGTGTAGTTGCTTTCTAGTCTCATGAGAGCTTGAAGAATCTCTTTTTTTGGAAGTTTGTCGTCGATCCCCGGGCTAGCGAGAAAGACGGCAAGGCGTTCTGTTTCTGAAAGATAAAGCATCGCGACGCTACCATGAATCTGATTGGAGTAGTCTACAAAGTAGGACTGTGCTTTGGAGTGCACCTTTTTCTCGGCAAGAGTGGAAAAGGTTTTTCTGAGAAACTGCTTTCTGAAAATGTGGAGCAAGCTTCCGGACGTGTATCCCAGTAAGGGGAAAAATAACGGGTCGGGCCATTCCGCCCCGCCGAAGCTGCGAACGGCAAAACCAAGTGCCGTGCCTATTAACAGTCCCAAAAATGATACGAAATATAAAATCTCAGTGTAAAGGTCGCTCTCGGCGGCGATCACTACGACGAAGTTTAGGCTTAAGGGCGCTTGAGCCGTTTCAAGCGCCTTTGCCAATTCGTCTTGCCATTCTTTTTTCCAAGTCTTCTTTTGAAGAATGGTGGAGTGGACCCAGCCGAGAATTCTATTGATCATTCGTTCTTGTTACTTAAGAGCTTCACGTAGGTAAGCTGAAGCGGTATCCATGATCCAAACAACAACTGCGATAACGACGATGATACAACCAACTTCTGGCCAAAGTGCTTGTCCTTGGTATTTGATGAGCATCGTTCCGATACCGCCACCACCAACAAATCCAATGATAGTCGCCATACGAACGTTGATATCCCAGCGGTAGATCGTAAATGCCACATAAGGCAATATCACCTGAGGAACAATTGCGTACCAAATGGTTTGGAGGAAGCTTGCTCCTGTTGAGCGAATTCCTTCTATGGGCCCATCATCAACTGCTTCAGTAATCTCAGAATACTGTTTGGCGAGAGATGCTACGGAGTGAAGGCAGAGGGCCAACATACCTGCGAATGGACCAATTCCAACCCATACGGAAAAGATGATCGCCCAAATAAGAGCCTCTACTGAGCGAGTCACGTTGAGAATCGTTCTAAGCGTGGCGTAAACAGCAAAGCCTATTGGCGAGGTCATGATGTTCTTTGCGCAGAAGAAGCTGATCACGAAAGCAACAGGAACAGCTAAAATCGTGGCCATGAATGCGATGAAGATCGTTTCAATGACTTTCAAGATTGCGCGAGGGAGAATGTCGTAGTTCGGGTTGGCGAGACCTTTGAATAGTCTAACGGCTCCATTAAAGCCTGCTTCATCAGTTAACTCATAAATAGATACCTTCGTTTGAATCGCTCCGACGACGAAAGTTACAATGAGGGTCACCCACAATTGCCAAGTCCATAATTGTTTAAGCGAGGATTTGCATTTCTCAGGATCTTTTTTGTGAGATGGTGCGAAGATCAGCTGTCCAAGAGTCATGGTTCCAGATTTGTTGATGAGTGTTGAGACGAAAGCCCCGAGGACTCCGAAAACAGCAACTAGGGCAAAGTTCGGCCCCATGTTTAGCATCTGTTCCTCAGACGGGGAATAAATCACTACCAAAGCAACGGCGGCCAGGTAGGCAAAGGTAATGGCATCGAAAACGGTTCTTTTGAATTGAAAATTCATGATCGCAAACTCCTAGTTGATGTGAACTTCTTTGGCGCCTTCGCCGTAAATTTTCTCGAACCATGCTTCGTCAATATCTTTTGGAGAGCCTTGGTAAACAAGCTCTCCGCCTTTGAGGGCGATGACTCGGGTGGCATACTGTCTGACGAGGCTGAGGAAATGGAGGTTACAGATAATTGTAATGCCTAGTTCTTCGTTTACTTTTTTGAGGTAATCCATGACGGTGTGGCAGGTAGCTGGGTCGAGGCTGGCGACAGGTTCATCGGCCAGCAATACTTTAGGGTTCTGCGTAAGAGCCCTAGCGATTGCGACACGTTGTTGCTGCCCGCCTGAAAGTTGATCAGCACGAATGTGCGCTTTGTCTCCAATGCCTACGAGGTCTAGATATTTTAGTGCTTGGTCTTTGTCCTCTTTTGAGAACTTCCCAGCAATGCTGCTCATGGTTCCCGTGTAGCCTAGACGTCCCATCAAAACATTGGAAAGGACGGAGTGACGAGGGATGAGGTTGAAGTGTTGGAAGATCATGGCGACATCGCGACGTAAGACTTTGATGTCGTGGCCCGTGACTTTGGCAATGTCTTTGCCGTTGAACATTACTTCTCCGCCTGTGGGATCGTGAAGTCTGTTGAGGCAGCGGAGCATGGTTGATTTGCCTGAGCCAGAGAGACCAATGATGACGAGAAATTCACCTTTTTCAACTTCAAGGTTGATGCCTTTAAGTGCCTGTACACCGTTGGGGTAGGTTTTTTCTAGGTTTTTGATTTTGAGTAAAATGTCGCTGCCCATGAATGTCTTCCTATCGCTTTCTTTCAATTCTACTTATTGCTCTGCCTATTTTTCTGCGGCCAATTCTTCAGCGCTTTTTCCGGCAGCTTGAAGCATGGCTCTCACGCCGTCGTAGTCAGAGTCTTTAGCTTTCTGGAAGTCAGTGACACCATAAAGCTTGTAGAAGGCATCTTTGCCTTCGGGAGTTTTGACGAAGTTCATGAAAGCGTTGGTTACTGCCGTTTTGATTTCTTCCGGAACACCTTTGCGGAAGACGATCGGATCGTTCGGAATGGAGTCAGTAAGCTCAATGATTTTCACTTTGTCTTCGACGTCAGGGTATTGAGTCTTAACAAGTCGTCTGGCGTCTTGGATCTTGCCTTCTGCTTCAGGGGAATAAAAAGTTGCTCCCGCATCAACCTGTCCTTGGTAAACCATGGAGACTACGCTGTCGTGTCTCATGGCGAAGACGGTTTCTGCTGGCTTCACGTCTTTGTCCTTGAGAACTTTTAGAGGAAGTAGGTAGCCAGAGGTAGAGGCTGGATCTACAAACGCGACCTTCTTTCCAGTAAGTCCGTTGATGTCAGTGATGCCGCTAGCAACAGATGCAATGAATTGCGCTTTGTAAGTAGGGAGCCCATAACGGATGACGGTGAGACGGGCTTCTGCGCCGTATCGCTCGTTGGCCATGATGTAGCCGAAAGTATTTACGGCGGCGACGTCAGCTCGGTTGGTTCCGATTGCTTCAACAACGGCAACAAAGCTGGCTGGAATCGCCACTTCATATTTATAAGGAGTGTTAGCTTCAAGATATGTTTGAATCGTTTTTGTGTTGTCTTCGATAACTTTGACGTCAACGGAGGGGACGAAATACATCTTGATAGGGTTGTCTACGGTGCCTAGTGGAGCCTTTTCTCTGGTACAGGCTACGAGACTAAAGAGAACAATAAATAGAGGGGCGGTGGTGGTGAAAAAACGGTGGAATTTTTTGGTATTTAACATATGGTGATATTCTCCTTGGGGTGCCTGCAGGACGATCTAGTTTTTCGAGCGTTGGTCTAACAAAAAAGCCCCAAAGGGCCAAGGAAAACTCAGTAAGCAAATTTTTGGTGCAAGTGCGTCAAAGTGTGAGGCGGATCTCAAACACAAGTGTTTGACTTTATAAGGAAATGTTTCGATGTCTTGAAACATGTGGAAGGTGAAAACATGAGCTACTACCGCGAGCTATCGAATCCCTGGGTGAAAGCCCAAAAATTTCAGGACGTAAAAGTCAGTGATCTTCTCAAAAGAGCAAAAAAAAGGCTCGAGAAGCGCTCTGAGCCTCAGAAAAATCCGGCTTGGGTTTTTGATTTGGACTCGACTCTTTTTTGTACTGGGCCAAGAAATCAAAAAGTTTTTTGGAAGTTTTTACAGAAACAAGAAGAGTTTCCCAAGCATTGGGGTTTGTTGTGGCAGCAAATGGGGCCGGCTGTTCAGCAGTATAGCATTCCCCGGACATTTTATTCCGTACTACGAAGTTTCGGTTGGTCTCCTGATGAGGCTCGCGCTGAAGCCAAAGCAATTTGGGATGCCTATCAAGGACATTGGATGGAAGAGTTTTTTAAGAGTCAAAACATCGCTCATGATCCTGCCTATCCAGGAGCCGTTGAGTTTGTTCGTGCCATTTTGGAGATGGAGAACGAGGTCATCTATCTAACTGGGAGAGATTCTCCTCGAGCGATGGAAGGGACTCTGCACGCCTTGAAAATGGCTGGATTCCCTCTTGGAAATGGGACTCATTTGAGATTGAAGCCAGTTCAGGAAATGGGTGATCTAGACTTTAAATTGAAAGCTTCCAGCCGAATGAAGTCTGAATTCGAGGTTATAGGACTATTGGAAAATGAGCCTGAAAACTTGGTGATGTTCGCCAAACTTTTTCCTGATGCTGAAATCGTTTTTTATCATTCCATTATGAGTGCGAGACATCCTGAGAAGGACATCCGAGACTACATGAATGGTCGTCCACTTTGGAAATTAGATAATTTTTCAAGCTAAAGAGAATTTTTACTCTCGTTCACAGCAAAACTTGTTTTCGCCGTATCCTGCACGGGGATCGAGGGCCTTGCAGCCAAGCACGCCAGAGTTTTTCATCTGAGTCGCGCTCAGTATCATACAATCCATAGTCTCATCATCTTCCTGCTGAGGGGGAAGGCTAGCCTCTTCTGATTCTTGAATCGCGCGAGCTTTGAGAATGGCATCATAATTCCATTCTGACGGTGCTTTTGCGTTCTTTGCGGGGGCCTTTTGTTCGGTGCCGCTGGAACAAGAAAACAGGAGTGTGAGTAAGCAGCAGGGAGTCAAAAAATTTCTAAGGATTCTCATCTCTTAACCCATTTTGCCCCTAGGTTTTTCGCTTGCCAATGATAAAGTAAAAAAAACACACATGATTCAATATTTACGCTTTTTAAACCTAGATGACATGAGCTCAGAGCGCATGCCTGGGGATTTACGATTCTGGAGAGTTTTGGAAACGGCTTTGCCGGGTATTTCGTTTTACAATTTCCGAGGTCTTGGCGTGGAATGGGACGATTCGGTGGATTCGAATCAGATTCCGACACTTGAAACCTGGGGTGAATGGCTGTGTCCACCGGGGACCAGCAGCCTTGGTCTTTCTGACCGCTGTGAAGTCCCTTGCGTGCAAAGACGAAAAGTGGGCCGCTATACGACTTGCCTAGAAACGCTCATTTATGAAATGTTGGAGCGGCAGGGGTTTCCTAGGCCGAAATCAGTTTGGGAAGCTGCACATTTTGAAACAAAAGGAAGCTTCGAAGAAAGTGAGCTTGAAGATAACGTATTAAAGCTTATGGGGCTGGGGTCGAAGACAGGGCTCTTTGATGAAGACTCCGAAGAGCTACGATTTCTCAAGATTGGCGATAGCTGGGAATGGACTGAAGACCATGATTTTTATGCTTCACTGGATAAAATAAGTGTTGGCGAGTTGGGAATTAGGTGGAAGAAAATTTCAAGCAGTAAGAATCGCTACGATTCTTTGAGGCGAAACTATAAAATTCACGAAGTCACACCCGCTAGAGAAAAGTTAAGAAATCGAAAATCTAATCCGCTCTTCGAACGCGTAGATAAAGTGTTGCTCGACGATGCTTCTCTGATGGCAGAGAGTTTTGATGAAAGTGCTAATATTGGAATTTTTCGGTTAGCGTATTCGAAACATTCTGAAGAGCGTGCTCAAAAGGAAGAGATTAGCGATGCTTTGCGGATTGGCGGAAGCTTCATGGATCAGCCCATTGCGCTAACTTGCTGGGATGATCGTATCTCTCATCGAGCAAAGATTAGTAGAGTCAGTTTTAGACAATATATTAATGGTCTGGGGCCAGTAAAAGACGTTCGAAAATTGTATTCCCTCAGGCCCATTAGTCGCAGCGATTTCCTTAGTAGTCGGCGACAGGAGAGCGTCTTTTATGGGAATGCTGGATTGTTTAGCTATCGGCCTTGGAGGCTAAGTGGCGGTAGCTCTTGGTTGGGTGTGCTGCGTGGTATGCTCGCTAGCCATGCAGGATGGCAAATTAGTGAGCAAAATCTTAGGAGACTTTTCCAGTGGGAGCTTGGCCGTTCTGCTGAATTTGATCTCCATGTTTTTGCTTCTGACTGGAGTCTTGAGTCTGTGCAAGAACTCGTCCAAGACTACGGATTAGAAGTTTGCGCATTAGGCGAAAAAATTGATTCAGGCTTGGATGGATTGCGTGTCGTCATGAAAAATGGCACCGTAGAAAATCTTCCATGGAATGAAATCATTCCCGACGATGAACTCGATGCTTCTTCTGCTGATACAGCGGATCTCGCGTGGCAAGTCCCAGACAAAAAAACTCCAACTTTTGGATTTGAAAAAGTTTCAGTTTTTCCGGACCAGTATCTTCTTCGAATTTTAAAGTCGAGAAGACGCTCAAAGGTTCAGGGGGAAATTGATTGGGAGCTGCGTTCTCACTCCAAGGCAAGAGAAGTCCGAATGAGACACACGTATGATACTCCTTCTTTAGCTCAAAAGAGAAGTGCGGGAGACTCTCGATTCTTTGTGGAAGCTTTCAAGTCTGGGCAGAACATATCTGCCGTCGACCCAAAAGCTGCCTCAGTGTGGGCCATTGAGCATTGCTACCGGGAATTGGTTGCGCGAGGTGTGAATCCTGACTCTCCGGTCCATTTGGCATTTTCTGTGAATCGGCCACAAGAAGTTCAAGCCTCAGAGAAAAATATTAAAAACCATGCCGCATTTACATTGGCCGTCGAAGGAATGCTAGAGGCCGTTTCTCACACGGGAATGAGGCTAGTGTCTTGCAACCTAGAACAGTCATCAAATCCGATTCGTGATTACGAATGTGAGCCCTTGATACATCTGAGGTCTGAGATTGAATCTATAGACAGTCCAATTATGCCGGGATTCAGAATGGGGGGAGAAATTCTGTATGCCCTGGGGCCAAGACCCGTATTTATGGATGCCGGAAGTCGGGTTCTACCATTCGTTCGGGTTGCCTCTAACCATGTTTCCAAAATATTATGGGATCAACAGCTAGACCTTTATCGAATGCTTTATAAGGCCTTGGAAAATGGCATGGTCGTAGATGTAAGGCCGATTGGGCATGGTGGCGTGGCTGAAACTTTGCTTGATATGGCCCTTTGGAGCGGTATCGGAATTCAGCTGAAACCAGGTCTTTCTACTATGGAGTTATTTAGTGGTGCTCCAGGGCGGTTTCTTGTAGGTGTGTTGCCGCAGGAAGAAAAGAATTTTGAAGCTCTCGTGAAAAATGAATGGTTGATTCCTGTTGGCAAAACTGCTGGCGAAAAGCTTTTCGGTTTGAACCTAGAAGATTACCGGGAGGCGAAGAAATGAAAAGAACGGCGCACATTGTGACGGGTCCAGGCTTCATCGATGATTCTGCCTTGAATGCAAGGATACGCGGATTAGGTTTTGAGCTTGTTAAGTCAGAATATGTTCCGAGAAAATTGTTTGAGTTTAAAGCTCCTCTAGGCGCAGAGGATGTAATTTTTGCAAGAGGGCCATGGAGTGTGGATCCTGAGAATTTTTTGTACGCGAGAATCATTGCCTCTAGCCTGAGAGGGGTGAAAACGAAGGTTGCATCTGTTTCAGGGGGGGAGGAAAAAGCTCCTAAGTTGATTGCTACAGGGCGTGCAGCATTGGCTGCCCTGTTGGCGGGATGGGCTCACGAAAATGTTATCGCGACTTTGGCTCATGGTTGGCAGAGATTTGCGAATGATCCGAGGGGGCCTTGGCAAAAGTTCTCTTCAGAGGTTGATCCTTCTAAGAAATTTTATTCACTGATTGAGGCCCAGAGTTGCCCAGACTTGAGTGGCACCGGCGCAAGCAGTTTTCTTCGTTTTCATGATTCTCAGACTTGGGCGTGGAAATATCCCAATCAAATTTATAGTTTTGTAGATCCCTTGGCCTTTTTTGATGGAAGTCAGTTGGATAACTTTGGATATGGAAGTCTCGAGGGATTGTTGTTCAATACGGATTTCATCGAACATGCGTTGGAGACTCTTTAATTGCAGAATCAAGTGAGCGGACAAGTTGAACTTAGCTTAGTCGAAGTTTTCCGTAAGTTTTTCTCGCTTCTAGGCCTTGCCTCTGCCCAACTTAAGGGAGAAGAGGAGGGTCTGTATGACCTTCTCGAACTAGCACGTAAAAAATTTGAAAACTCCGACAAATCCGAAAGGGAAGTTTTTCGCTGGCTTTTCAGGCGTTGGCAAAAATATTTTCCTGACGAGGCAGCCTGGCGCGAGGGCTATATTGTTTTAAGGGCGTTATTCGTTGAAGAGATGAAATGGGATGAGATATCTTTTTTGACCGGCCGGCATGTTTCGGAATTGAGAATGGTGGCCTTAAAATCCCTGGTGGCGCAGACTGAGTTTACAGGGCTTGAAGATCGGCCCTCAAGAGACTGCGCTAGAAATGACATTTATCTTCTAGACTTCCTTTCTAGGCAGAATTGGGCAGATCCCCTGACTTTGAATTCTGATAAGGGATTGGAATCTCATATTAAGAATTGCCCTCGTTGTTCGGAAATGGTCCAAAAAAGTAGAGCTTGGATTGATGATATTTGTGAAGAGTCGAAAAGAGATTTGAACCTTTCTATTCTGGAGAGTCTGGTTGAAGGTCGTGAGTCTGTGGGGTCGACTTCGGAACTACTTGTTAAGAGTTTTTTGGGTGTAGCCGCTATGGTGGCCATTGTGCTTTTGGTTCCTTACGTTCCGAGTTTTACAAAATTTGTTGGTGCTGGCATCCAAAATGTGGCGAGTAAGGTTCAGTTAAATAAGTCGGATGTGGATGACATCGAAAAAGTTCTGGACGAGGTGGCCGAGAAGGAAGATCGAGGATTTAGTCTGCTAGATAAAAATCCTACTGATGAACTTGTCAGTTCCAATAAGAATGAGGAGCCACGGGTTGTGGAGGCACATGCTGACAAGATTACCGATCCCACTAAGCGTGAAAAACTCAAAAAAAATGAAACAGTCACGAAAGGGCTTGATCTTAAGCCATCGGAGGAGAGACAGATTTTTGCTTTTAACTATGTGGTGCTTCCAGAGGATATGATTGAAGGCGCTGAGGTTGAAGAAAGGTCTGGGGAGAATCTTAGTTCTGAGGCTTCAAGCGTTCTACTTAGTAAGAAAAAGCCGGAGGCTAAAAAGCCTTTTACAGAATTAAACGAATCTCAGAAAAGTCTTGATCCGGAAAAATCCAGTAAATCACAAGATCTTGCTGAGTCTAAGGGGGCAACGTCACAAGTTTTTTTCCGGTGGGGTGCTCGGGCGCAGGATCCTGAACGCTTGAAGACCAAAGTTCTTGAGATTCTTGGCGCCTATAGCGCAGAAAATATTAGTGAGTTGGGATTGGGTTCGTTGTATAAGGGGGGACAGTATTTCCACTTTACAATGAACAAGTCTGATTATTCCAAGTTATTGAATGGAATCAGAGAGCTTCCCTTTACGGAATTTACTGTTTCGGAAGCAACGGGCTCCAGGAAAATCGACGCTTCTCTAAGTCGCATAGTGTTTTGGGTCGGCCCTAGCAAATAGCTAACTGTGCGCCGGTAACAGTTGGTTGGAGTCTATGGGGCTGAGGGGTTTGGCACTGGATTCGCAGTGGCCATGCTTCTATGAGCACTATTCACTGTCCAAAATGCAAGCATTCCTCTTTCTTTAAATGGGGTTTTCATAAGAACATCCAGTGTTTGGGGGGAAAGTCTCTTCAAAGATATCGTTGTCGTCGTTGCCAAACGTTGTTTTGCCAGAACACTACACTCTTCCATTTTAGGCTTAAGAAGCCTGATCCAGCCCTGAATTCAAAGATTTTTCAGGCATTTATCCACGGTTTATCTAACCGTGAAATCGGAAGGTTTCTTCATATTAGTGAGCATTGTGTGCGGGGAAGATTGGATCGCATGAGCAAACAAGCTTTTGTATTTCACAATAAGGTTCTGCAAGACATATCTGCCATTGAAGCGATTGCATACGATGGGCTCGAAAATTTTGCGGGTTCACAATATGATCCCAACAACATTCAACAGGCGATTGGAAGTGAAAGCTTGTTTATCTATGACTTTAACTTTGCGCCTTTGAATCGCAAGGGGCGAATGTCGTCATGGCAAAAGAAGAGGTTGCTAGAAATTGAAGCGAAGCATGGGAGGTACAATCCCTCTGCTATACGGGTGCAAAGCGCCAAAATTTTTAAAAGGTTAAAGGCGTTGAGCGCGGGAAAGCTGGAACTTCTAAGTGACGAGCATTTTCAGTATCCGCGGGCACTAAAAGAGGCGGGAGTAAAGCCAGAAAGCCATCTCAGAATAAGTTCGAAGGCGTGTCGAAATTTTCAGAATATTTTATTTAGTGTGAATCATGCAGATCTTTTGGCTAGGCAGAGACTTGCCGTGTTTGAGCGAGAAACGATCAGCTTTGCAAAGACTGCCGGGCGCATGTGCCAGAAGTATGCGTTGTTTCTGCTACATAAGAACTATATGTGTGCACAGTTTACAAAACGGCATGTGAAAAGGCCGAGAGCACATGAGCAAAGTCCAGCGCAACAAATAGGGGTTGCGGATAGGATCTTAAAGTTTGGTGAGATATTTAATGGGTTCCCAGGAAATCAAGAAAAGGAGGAGTTGAACGAGGATTGGCAGTTTTTTTACGATGGGAAAGTGCCGAATGACTGTTTAAGGAGCCTTCGGTTTAAAAGCCGGGCAGCTTAGTTTTTTGGTCCTTCACCAACTGTTCCCGGCGCACAGTTAAAGCTTTGAAACTTGAATTCTGAGCTCGGCCAACTGGTCTGAGGCGACACTCGATGGAGTTTCACTCATGGGATCGGTGGCGCGTGCCGTTTTGGGGAAGGCAATGACGTCTCGAATTGAGGATTCTTTTGCCATGAGCATGGCGAGCCTGTCGATTCCGAAAGCAACTCCACCGTGCGGAGGAGTTCCGTACTTGAGAGCCTCAATGAAGAAGCCAAATTGCTTAGTTGCCTCTTCTTTTGAAAAGCCAAGGGCTTGAAACATTGCTTCCTGAACGGTGGGGTCAAAAATTCTCAAACTTCCGCCACCAAGCTCATAGCCATTGAGGGCCAAGTCGTAAGCTTCAGCTTTGATGTCATGAAACTTAGACGTATCGCCAGACATTAGGATCTTTTCCCCTTCTGGAGTTGGCCGCGTGAAGGGGTGATGAGCTGCGAAGAAGCGGTTGTCTTCTGATTCCGCCTCGAAGAGCGGCCAGTCTTTGATCCAAACAAAGGCCCACTCATTTCGAGAATTTTCTGGGTCAATCAATCCAACTTCATTGGCAACGAGCAAGCGAAGTTGTCCCATAGCATTTTCTACAACTGGAGACGCTTCGGCTCCAAACATCACACAGTCACCTGGCTTTAGGCACAAATAATTTTGAAGTGACTTCTGAGCGGCTTCATCAAAAAATTTAGAAATGGGGCTCTGCCAGCTGCCGTCTTCCAAGACTTTAACCCAAGCCACACCTTTTAAGCCATGAGTCGCCATCGCCGGATTGAGTCCGTCGAAGAACTTTCGGCTCCAGTTGGGCATGGCGCATTTCTTCTCAGCAAGATCTGCCGCAGTGACGGGAAGGGCAATAACCTTGCCGCCATTGGCAACACAAGATGAGAAGACCTTAAAGTCCGAGTCTTTGACTTGCTCTGAAATATCCCGAAGTTCGAGTTTGAAGCGCATGTCTGGCTTGTCACTGCCGAAGCGGCTCATGGCTTCGTCGAATCCCATATGTGGGAAGGCCTCTTTGAGCTCAACGTCCAAACATTCTTTCCATACATATTTGATGTAGCTTTCCAGAAGAGCCAGAAGCTCATCTTGATTCATGAAGCTGGTTTCGATGTCGAGCTGGGTAAATTCTGGCTGACGGTCAGCGCGCAGGTCTTCATCTCGGAAGCATTTGGCGACTTGGAAGTAGCGCTCAAAGCCCGCGATCATTAGCAGCTGCTTTAAAGTCTGTGGGGACTGAGGGAGAGCATAAAACTCTCCTGGGTGAACGCGTGAGGGAACAAGGTAGTCTCTTGCGCCTTCGGGGGTACTTTTATAGAGAATCGGCGTTTCAATCTCAATAAACGATTCGTCCGTGAAGAACTTTCTCGAGGCCTGAAGAAGTTTGTGTCTTAAAATGATGTTTTTCTGGAGGCGCTCACGACGCAGGTCGAGATATCTATATTTTAAGCGTGTGCTCTCAAGCACACTTTCGTCGCTACTATCCGGAGTGAACGGCGGGACTTCAGAGGTCGTCAGAACTTCGACCTTTGTAGCTTCGATTTCAACCTCCCCGCTCTTCATTTTCTTGTTGATCATCCCCTCGGGGCGTTTGCGAACGATACCCTCAATACGAACAACGAATTCAGAACGTAATTTCGGGCAATCAGCTGCAATAGATGTTGGAATCATGACCTGGCAGAGGCCTTGCCTGTCTCTTAAATCGAAAAAACTTAAGCCTCCATGGTCGCGAACTTTGTGGACCCATCCGCTAAGGATGACGGTTTCACCGTCCATTTGGGCTGACAATTCTTGGCTGAGGTGACTTCTATACTGGATCATAAGATGGTTGAGCTTAGAACGGCTTGAAGTGTATCGCAATAGGATTTGGTCCTGCAAAAATGAAACTTAGCTGCTAAGATTGTGGGAGTCATGACTCTGTTTAGTACTCAACCCTACAAAGGCACCCGAGATTTTTTTCCCGAACTCAAGAAACGTCATAATTGGATGTTTGATAAAATGAGGTCGGTTCTCGGGCAGTTTGCTTATAGGGAATACGATGGCCCGATGCTCGAGCCTTTTGATCTTTATGCTGCAAAAACAGGCGAAGAGATCGTGAGTCAGCAGCTTTATTGGATGATGGACCGTGGTGATCGAAAGATGGCTATTCGTCCTGAAATGACTCCGACTTTTGCTCGAATGGTAGCTTCAAGGCTTCAGGAAGAGCCTAAGCCAATAAGATGGTTCAGTGTTCCTAATTTGTGGAGATATGAGCGTCCTCAACGTGGTCGTCTTAGGGAACACTGGCAGTTGAATGTAGATGTTGTCGGTGGCGATACTGTTTTGGCTGACGCCGAACTTCTTCTTTTGGCCGTTGAACTCTTTCGCTCCTTCGGTGGTGAAAAATTTCTTCAAATTAAGGTCAACAGCCGCAAACTAATGGATTTGCTTTTTAAGAGTCGAATGGGGCTTGATGAGACCACGGCTTTGAAGCTTTCAAAGGTGATTGATGCGAAAGATAAGTTGAAGCCCGAAGTTTATGCCGAAAAATTGACGGAACTCGGAGTCAGTGATGATCAAATCTCGACCATGGAGAAGTTTTTTTCTTCTGATATGGCGACGATCCAGAAAGATTTCGCTGGAGAGGCCGCAGTTGAGGAACTTTCTTCTTTGTTTGCGACCTTGAAGGAGCTTGGAGTTCCTGAAGGTTGTGTGGTCTTTGATCCAAGCATCATGAGGGGGCTGGACTATTATACGGGTGTTGTCTTTGAAGCCTTTGATGTGTCGCCAGATAATAACCGGGCTTTGTTCGGCGGGGGTCGATATGACAATTTGCTGGGATTGTTTTCGAAAAACTCGATATCGGGAGCAGGTTTCGGCCTTGGCGATGTGACTTTGATGCAGTTTTTGGAAACGCACGGACTGCTTGAAGAACTTCCAAACGATTACGATATAGGTTTTGCCTGCCTGGGGCGAGAGGCTTGGCTTGTCTGCCAAAAGAAGTCGGCAGAACTCCGTCAAAGAGGGCACAGGATTTATATGCCTTTAGATTACGAGACTTCGATGAAGTCTCAGCTTAAGACTTTGGCCAAGCTTGATATCTCAAAAGTCATCATTGTTGGTGAAAATGAAATGGCGTCAGGCGATTGGACTTTTAAAAACATGCAGAGTTCAGAGCAAAAAACGATTAAAGCCGATCAGATTGCCGAAGTTATTAGTTGAATTCAACGACGCCCACGGGGAGTGTCTCTTTTTTGTTTCCATTCTGATAGGTAAATGTTCCCTGAAAGTGTCTCATCGTACTAATGATGGAACTTTCTTGCAGTCTGGGGATGTCTGTTCTCGTTGAGACAGTTATGAAGTCAACTTCCATATGGCCGAGGTTGCCAGAGGTGAATCCATAGAGAGCGCCTTCCACGATCTCCAAATTTTCGCCTAGTTTGGCAAAGCAGCTGATATCTCCCTCCGCCCTACTTGTTCCGTCTCTGAGGCGGACTCGCACATATTGTGTTCCAGTCGGGGCATCGTATTGAACGATGTAGGCTTTGTTGCGATCGAACAAGATTCGGTCTGTCTCCTCCGGAATTTCTGGGGAAACTAGGTTCTGAACCGGGGCGTTGGCATCGTCTTTTTCAAAGATTCGAATGTTCCCGCCAGATTCGAGAACTTGAAATGACTGCTCGAAGTTCAAAACTCCATTTTTCACGCCCGGGCTTTGGAGGGAGTTTGCGCCTCTTTCAAGGTCGACATCAAGATCATAATAGTTGTCGATTTTTCGAAGAGGCAGGGGGTTGTCGCCAGTTTTTACTTTTAACTCGCCGACGTCGAGCAAACGTTTCAGGCCCATTTCGCCCGTGTAGTCATTGCGGTAATTGACAGAATAGTCGCAAAGGGTCGGTGGGGACTTAAGGAGTCGTAGGTTTCCAAAGTTTTCTGCGGCCGCGATAGTTCCATGAAAGGTTGAGAAGAAGTCTCTTAGGCTTGGAGAGGTCGTCGCGTACTGATCCGCAAAGAATATCGAGAGAATGATGGAGTCATCACTTTTTAATTCGCTCTTTCTTCCTTGGTTAATTTCACAGGCTGAGAAGAGAAAAAGCAGAGCCAGTAAGGGAAGTTTGCGAAAGCGATACATGTAAATAGATAGGTACATTTCTTCATTGTATCGCAGTTGGAGAGTGCGCCGATGCAAGAAAATTGTCAGATATTTTGACACCAGAATGACGCACAAGACAACACAAGCGCAGCAAGTAAGTAGAAAAATTCGATTTGCTATTGCGCATTAGTTCGATGACACATACAGTTATAGAAGGAAGGGATTTTTTCCCTCTAATTTAAAGGAGGCAACATAGCTATGGCAGCCAAGAAAAAAACAACAAAGAAACCAGCTAAGAAAACAACTCGGAAGAAAGCAACTCGCAAGGTCGCTAAGAAACCAGCAGCTAAGAAAGTTACTAAAAAAGTAGCTAAGAAAAAGACTGCTAAGAAAGCAGCGAAGAAAAAAGCTACAAAAAAAGTAGCGAAGAAAAAAGTTGCTAAGAAAAAGACTGCTAAAAAAGCAGCTAAGAAAAAAGTAGCAAAGAAAAAGCCTGCTAAAAAAGCAGCTAAGAAAAAAGCTACTAAGAAAGTAGCTAAGAAAAAAGCTACTCGTAAAGCTACTAAAAAGAAGTAAGTCTTTCACTGTTCTTAGGGTCTAGCGAATTTCCCGGGAAATTTTGGGCCTAGAAAAAACCCAGTCCCCTTGTTTGACGCAAGGAGGCTGGGTTTTTTTTATGACACTTATGGCATTTTTTTGCCATTTTTCCGGCAGGGTTTCTATTCATAATAATCCTTTGAAAGACTGAGTTTCCTATTATTATATAATTCCGTGAGTAACTTTGCTGAACAGATTCGGATCGAAGAGCTGGCTAGGAAATGCCCAGGCTTTGCTAGGGTTAGAACTTTGGAAACTGTAGTGGCCAAGGGTCGAGAGTTTCCAATTTATGCTTTTGAAATAGGCAGTCAAGATCCCGAAGCTCCAGTGTTTGCTTTGTTCGGCGGGGTTCATGGGTTGGAAAGAGTCGGAACCCATGTTGCTCTAGCCTATCTTGAAAGCTTATTCGCTCAGGCCGAGTGGGATAAGGACTTACGAAAGAGATTTGAGACCTGCAGAATTGTGTCAATACCCTTGATCAACCCCGCTGGAATGTTTTTCGGGCAAAGAAGCAATATGAATGGTATCGATTTGATGCGGAATTCACCCACCAGGTCGAAGGAAAGTGTTCCCTATCTTTTGGGGGGGCACCATATCGGGCCCAACCTGCCTTGGTATATGGGGCCAGAGGGTAGCACTGAAATGGAGTTGGAAGCACAAGTTCTAGTGAACTTTGTGAAAGAACAGTGTTTCCAGTCAAAAGCTGTTTTGTGTTTGGATATACACTCAGGTTTTGGAATGAAAGATCGGCTTTGGTATCCCTACGCTAAGACTGCGGAGGCTTTCCCTGCACTTCCAGAGGTGCAGAATGTCAGACGTCTGTTGGATCTCTCCTATCCCAATCACATCTACGCTGTTGAGCCTCAAAGTGAATCTTATACGACCCATGGAGATCTTTGGGACTATATCTTCGACGAGCATTTAGCCACGAATCTGGATTTCAAAAGGGCTTTTATTCCTTGGACTTTGGAAATTGGATCATGGCTATGGATTCGAAAGAATCCTCGGCAGCTGTTCTCAGCACTTGGCCCGTTCAATCCCATCAAGATTCACAGGCATCGCCGAACCATGAGACGGCATTTGCCTTTGTTGGATTTTTTCTTAAGAAGTGTCAGCAATTATCAGTCTTGGATTCGCAAATGAAGATTCTGCTATTGCGTGGGTTGCTCAGGGATAAACGCCACTGGGGAAACTTTCCTGAGATTCTAGATCAATCTTTAGGTGGCAAATACCACATAGAACTTTTGGATCTTCCCGGGATTGGCACTGAAATTTCTCGACCCTTTCCTTTAAATATGGATGAGGTGGTACACGATTTGCGTCGCCGTTCGGGGGTGATCGACAACAGAGAAGAACTTCTGATTGTGAGTAACTCATTGGGATCTATGATTTCAATGCACTGGGCAGCTTTGTATCCAGAGGATATTAAGGGCCTTGTCTTGATGAATACCTCAGCGTCGAATCTAAGCAATTTGAAAGAGCGATTGAGTGTGAAAGCACTTCAAGTTTTTGCAAAAGTTGTTGCATCAAAAGACCCTGTAGAAAGAGAGAGGCTCATTCTAAGCATTGTAAGTCGAAGGTACGGAAATGACCTAGAGCAAGCAAAGACTTGGTCAGAGTATGCTCTGACACACAAAGAAATGCTGGAGTTGGGAATGCGCCAATTGTGGGTGGCTTCTCGTTTTGAGCTGGTCGCACCTTTGGAGGTTCCAAGTTTGATGCTTTGTTCGACTCAAGATGAGCTGATTGACCCGGTGGCATGTATGAAGGTGGCGAAGGCTCTTGGTGCGGATCAACGGTTCAACCATAAAGGCGGTCATGATTTGCCTCTTGATGAGCCGGAATGGATCGGTCAGGAAATCAATCAGTGGCTTCAGCTGTTTTCGTCTTCAACAGATTGAAGTAGGTCGTCTATCGTTACTTCTTTCGTTACTTCTTTGTCGTCTTCAGTTTCGTTTTCTGACGGGGCAGAGTTAGAGCTAGAGGCAGAGATCTCAGGTTCTTTTCTATCGCTATCCGCAATAACACTTTCCCCAGAATTTATCTGAGCTTCAGCTTCTCTAAGGGCATCTTCTAGCGACATTTCACCATCCGACTTTTCAGATTCCTTCTCGAGTTGCTCCTCTACAGATCCAAAAAAGTCTTCATCATTCTCTCTGGCTGGAATGATTGTATCGTCGGGAAGACTTGTTGGCTCTTCCGTAGTTTCAGGGCCAGACTGTTTGGGGGCGGAAGCAATCGACGCAAAATCTTTGGCGAGCTTATGTTTTCTGAGCAATTTTTTAGCGGCAAGTTTGGGGCCGAGAGCGAGAGCGATAATAAAGTAAGTTTTAAGCTGACGCTCTGATACCGACCCATCTCCAGATAGTCTGATGTTCAAGCTTCCCAAGGTATTGCTTCGGTGACGAATCGGAAACACAAGTAGCGAGGTGATCTTAATGCTCTTTACTTGATCTTGAATATCTTTTGTAAGTGGGTTTTGTGTAATGTCTTTGATGTAGATGATGTTTCCGTTTAGCAAGACTTCACGCACTTCAGGGTATCTCTCAAGGTCTATTTCTAGGTCCATAAGAGTGTTGTCATCAGAACTTGCAGCGACTAGTCCGCGGTTCGTTTCGAGGTCACCTTCAATGAGGTTGACTCTTTTGCTGTCGGCGTTTGTGGCAACGGCCTCAAGGACTGTTGTTAGAGCTTCATGATGGTCAGTGATTTCGGAGAGTGAGCGAAGAGATTCGTAAATCAAGTCCACGTTTTTCTGGGAGGCCGCTAAGTTTGGGGCATCCATTGATTCGCTTGGGGGACTCGCCTCATTCAAAGCTTCTGGATTGAACATTTCACGTTCTTGGAGCTGATACCTAAGACGATCAAGCATCAGTTGAGGCTCAAAGGGGTCTAAGATAAAATCGTCTGCACCAGCTTTCACTGATTCTCGAATGTTATTGATCGAGTTGTGTGCCGTTAGGACGATGATCTTCGCCGCGGGCATGTCGGCTTTGATGGCTTTGATTCTATTCAACGTGCTCTTCCCGTCAAGAAACAGGTTGATCACGACGATGTCGGGAGTGGCCTCTCTTAGCTCGCTAATAAAATTGGCATCAGTGTTCGAGCCGACATGAAACGTGACCCGCAAGTTCTGTGACTCTAGGAGTTCAGTAAGGCGGCTAAAGCGATTCTTGTTGGCATCGACTATTGAGATGCGAAATGAGGGCGTTTGATCTGGCGAGCTCATGATGTACTCTAAATATATCATGAAATTGATTTTTGGACTGCTTTGGGGAAGATCTCAGAAGAATGTTAAGAGAGCATTTAGGGTCCCGGGAGCTGGCGAAATGTTTGAGTTTTACCTGGCTAGAATTCAGCGACATTTCCCGAACGCTAGCTGCGAGATACTGCCAGATGATAAAGTTTTGGTGAAATCGCAGGGGGATCAGATCTGGCTGTGCGAACGAGCACAGCGCGGAGCGAAAAACCCCTCTCCTGAAGAGCTGGCTGCGAAAATTGAGAATCTTAAAGTATCGGGGGCCTCACGATTGTGGATATTGATAGGGCCGCCGAATGGCTTAAGTGAGGCTGATCTAGAGGCCTTGAAGCCTGATTTTTTGTGGTCGTTTGGTAAGGGCACATATCCTCATGAGTTGGCAGCCCTGATCATGCTGGAGCAGAGCTATAGGGCACTAACGATACTGGATAATCATCCGTATCATTTGGGCCATTGATTCAATTGATATTACTTGCAAGCGGGGTCTTATTTTCGTGCGATAGACGGCTTGATCTTGCTCTCATCAGATAAGCGATAAGATATGAAAGCCGCTTCTTCTCCCGGAAGAAAGCACTGATAGCTACGATTGTACTCACTAAGCTTTTTGGAAACCTGGGCACAACGCACAATCACTCTATCTATGATTCCCGACTTCACGAGTTCGAGTTTGAATTCCAGTTGGTCATTCTCAATCCAGCTAGGATCGATCCCGATCTTAATGTTGATTTCGTCATTGCTAGCGTGTCTTAAAAAGTTTTGGTCGACTCGCGCTAGCATGACTTCATTCTTTCTTTTGAAAGTAGCCCTTAACTCCGTACCAACAGCTTCTTTGAGGGCTGCGTTGGTATCAATGTTGAGTGTCTTGATTTCAAGAGTGTAATTCTTTGCTGAGGAATCATAGGCCGATGCGGGTTTACGCTTGGCGTGCGGTTCGGAATGCAAGTTGAAAATGCAAAGTGCACTTAGGGTAAAACCAAATAGGAAAAAATTACGATTTCTCATTTATGAGCCTCCAGCTCTTTTATATGTTGCAAAAGGAGTGCCGCTCTAAGTTGTTGTTTTTGTGGGCTAAGATTTGGTGCTTTGTTGGAGCTTTCAGGCAGCTGTAAAAAGTTTGTACAGTTAGTAAAGGCTATAGTACTAGGGCTCTAGACTAGCTATTTAAGTACTAGTTATTTAGGTAATAGATCATGACGCCATCGATTCCAGCGTCGGTCGCAGAATACAATTGAACATCAATGTACTCGCCAGCTTTTTCAAAGAGCCAATGAAATCTACCGGCACCTGAGAAGTCGTTTACCAATACAAAATCACCACGAGATGTGCTGATTGTGAGTTTCTTAAGGTCGAGGTTGAGGTAGTTAAGACTGTCTCTTATTGCGAGAACAAAAACGTCAGTCTTGATTTCTTGAAGCGTCACAATGTCTGAGTGTTGCTTCGGAAAAGTGTTGAGCTTGTAGTCGGATACTTTATCCTTCTTGTTTTCGCCTTTGCGATCGGCAAATGTCCCAACAATATCAGAGTGAAAGTCATCAGTGCTGTCGATTAAAACTGAAAGACGACCACTTTTGCTGGCAGAAATGGCAGCAGATACTGATGCATTCAACTTCTTTTCTTGAGGAGTAGGAACAATTTTACAACTTGTGAAAATGAATAGAAGTCCAAACATTGCTATCTTTGAAAATTGTTTCATTCCTATTGTTCCCATTCTCTTATTTCAGTTCTTTAATGCTTCCGGGGTTTCTGCTTTGCCCGAGAGCTGAATATATTTTACTAATACTATCTAATTCTGTTGGTTTGGCAAATGACCGCTGCTTCGCGGAAAGAGCTTCGACTTTTTTGATGTTCACCGTGGCTTCTTGCCTCGCATGAAAGTCGATACTTTGTTTGTCTAATAAGTTCACAGCGGCAAAAGCAGCAATAGCAAAAAACAACCACGGCAGGTGGCTTAAAACGTCTTCCTTAGTCTTCATCTTATTGTACCTCGTAGCTCACAAGGATGGTGTCGCCGTTGTTTGGCTGCCAACCACCGTGAAATTTGAGCTCCAAAGTATTGGTATCAAGACTCCAGCCACTTCCGTTGCTTTGAGGTACTTGGCTTCCGTTGATGGTAACAACCATGGAAGAAAGCTTGGGTAGACGATTGAGCTTCATGATCATGTCGAAAGTGATTTCAACCGTAGCATTATCAGCAGGCTTGGCGGCGTTTTTGAAGACTACTTCGTTTGTATTGGATTTGAAGGTCCAAGTGTTGATGCCTGGATTTACAACAGATCCATTTACTCTAACGACGATGCTTGATGGTTCAGCGTTGGCTTGAACCGCGAAGCGTCTTGTTGGTTTGCTAACATCATTCGCAAGGTTCTCTAGCGACGCAGCAAGGTTGTCATAGTCGCCTAGGCAGCGGAAAGAGTCTCCGCCTGCATCAAGAGAGCTGGCGACAGATAGCAAGCGTGTTCCGGCTTTGTAGCCATAGTTTGCGCTTCCAAGTAGTGGACAGCTTGTATTGTTGCCTGTGGTTACGAAAGCTCTTGCGCTGATGTGATCAGGATGACTTTTCTGCGAAGCCAAAACATCGGCGTAGTGAGACGTCGTTCCGCCACCGGCAACACCTGAGAGATCATGACTTCTATCGTCAGCATCAGAGATAAAGACATAAACCAATTGAGATCCTTGTCTCACGAAATTGCTGTATTGACTTTCGATCACTCGTTTCGCAGTCTCTAAAATGACTGGAACGTTGGGTGCGTTAGGCACTCCCATATCAGCGATGCCATTGGCGATTTGTGATTGAGTGCTGATTCCTGAAGTAGGAGTCAGTATAGAACCTATGAAATTTGTTGGAAGGTGTTGCAAAGCCAATCCGTTGGATTGAGTGGTACCTCTAGCGAAGCCAACGCGGTAATCGATATCTTCATTCTGAAGATAGCTTGCGAAGTCGTAGAGCGCACTCTCAAGCCCGGCTTTCGATACGTTCATCGAATAGCTGGTGTCAGGCACAATCAAGTAATCTGCCTGCAACAGCTTGCTAGCTTGTTGGTAGTAGTCTCTATTGTCATATACGAATTGCTCCGTAGCTGTAGGAACAAATGTTGTTGGCTCATTACAAGCGCCCAACATGCCCACTGCGATTAGAGCAGCATACGTATATAAATAGTTGTGCATTTTTTTCCCCAAAGTGTTCCCCATAATAAAAAATCCTTCAAGCCAATAGCAGCAAGACTTGGGCCAGTGTCTAATAACTACCCAATAGTTGGCGAGATTTGAGGATATCTTTTTGAATTTGCTGGGAAAGTGATTGGGGGCCATCGAATCGCATTTCGTCTCTTAACCTGTAAACAAATTCGACAGTTATTGATTTTTCATACAATTCTTCATTGAAATCTAACAAATGAGTTTCGAGTGATAATGGGTGCTTATCACCGAAGCTAGGCTTGCGGCCAATATTGCTAACGGCCTGATATCTGGTTCCGTCTTCAAGCCGAGCAAAGCAAGCATAGACCCCTGAAAACGGAAGACAATGATCGCTTGGAAGCGAAAGATTTGCGGTAGGGAAGCCTAGTCGTCGACCTTGCTTATGGCCATGCACAACGGCGCCAGTCATGCTGTATCGTCTTCCGAGCATGGCGTTCGCAATGTCCAGATCACCACTGGCTAAGGCTTGCCTGATTCCAGAGCTAGAAATCATGCCTTGCTTTGAAATTTTAACAGGATCAATCATTTCGGCTTGGATGCCTAATTCCGTCGCCCATTCGTAGAGTTTTTGTGGGCTACCGGTGCGTTGATAGCCAAAGTGAAAGTTTCTGCCCACACATATATAGGAGGGGTTCAGGCCTTCAATGAGAATCTTCTCAAAAAACTCCTTAGCAGGGGTCTGCGAGAAGTCTCGATTGAACTCAATGACTTTAACTTGGTCCACTCCGAGGTCTCTGATGAGCTTGATTCTGTCGTCAATTGAGCAGAGTTTCGGAGGGGCTTCTTGCGGGCGAAGTATGGCAACGGGGTGAGGATCAAAAGTGACGACAACGCTCCTACAGCCCTTGTCTTCGCAAGTATCTCTAAAATTATTGATTTTGGAAATAAGGGCGGCATGACCCAAATGCACACCATCGAAGTTTCCTATGGTGATTGCAGACTTGGTGTTGGGTGAGGTCATGGCTTGCAGATCTTTCTAGGGCTATTTTTTTCTGAATTCAAGCAATCTAAATAATGCTGACTCTGCATTCTTATTTTGCTTGGTGGCGAAGGAGAGGACCGTTGGTGTTGGAGCCCAGAAAGTATCTCCACGATTCATCTCAAAAGTTTGTAGATTTTTGTCGGCCAAAGTTTGGAGCAGGGCAGATCCTTCATCGAGAGTGAAAAGTGTAGGGTTTAAGGTTCGAAAGAATCCACTCTCTCCCATCTGAGAGCTAGTCTGAAAAGACCACTCTAATATTCTTAACAGACTGTACGGGCGAATGACGGAAGGCAAGCGACTAAGGTCATAGTGTTGCCTTACGCGAATCTGTGCAGCTTTCGCTCCTGGTTGGATGGCATACAGAGGGTTAAATACTCTTGTGATGATTCCAAGCTCTGAAGCTTGACCGCTATAAAGTCCGTGGATGTTGAGCCGGGGGGTCCAAAGTTTCCCCTCTAAACCACGAAGATTGGCTTCGATTTTGAAAGTGCTGTCTTTGCTCGGGTCGTAAGGAAAATTGGCCCAGATGGAAGTGCATTTTTTTGTGCGATTATCGCACTTCACGTCGAGAGTTACGGGCCCGAGTCCTGGCCAGTAAACTTTGACCCAGGGAATGGCCGACATGTGAGTTGATTTTTCAATGAGCTTTCCAGAGGAATCCACAGGCAGAAGTGATTGGTTGACGTCCGTGACATCGACGATCACCTCCATGGAATACTTTTTATCATGAAACCAGATGTTGATTTCAAGATCACTTTTTTTCGTTTCCAAGCGTACAGAGTTCGCTCCAGTGAGAATGCTGTCGCGAAGTGAGACGTCGCTGTGTTCAACAGGATAGAGGAGGGAGGTGACCTTTTGCGGAGCTGCAGCGGCTGTGAGGCAATAGAGTAAGACTCCCGTGATAGCTAAAACTGGATTCTGCCAATTCTTGATCATTTATAATAGACATCAAAGCTCGAAGTGAGCGTCCTTTCAACCCACGAATATGAAGATTAGATTAAGAGAGCATTTTAGGCACACTTGGTGCACCATATCTTGGTACAGTGGGTATATGAGGGTCAAACCTTTGTTAAGGCTGTGTTAGGGGGAAAACGTGGTCTCAAATTTGAGAAAGTGTTTAAAGTTTGGATGGCTTTTTATGGGGATTCCGTTCTCGGGTCTCTTATTGGCTAGTTCAACCTCTTACGCCTCCGCAATTGATTTTACTAATTTTGATGGTCTGGTTACTGACCATTTGGTTTCGACTTTTGGTCCAGATGAAATTGAGGCCATGCTTAGTAAGCTACCAAAAGAGTTAACAGCATCAGAACAAGCTTTTATTCTTTCTATCGCCGATGTTTCATCTAACGACCTTATATTAGATGCCGTCGAGGCGAAGGCTCTTGAGGGATTGCTTCTAGAGGCTGAAATGAGAGCCCAAGAGAATTTGAATCTACTACTAGCTGCTGAAAGTGCAAAGTTGGGGGTTGATCTAGATTCCGAGGATACCACTGATGAGGATAAAGAAAAAGTGCTGGCGGCGGTGTCTGCTGGTCTAAGTGCGACATCATCAACCGAGACAACTGAGATTCTCGACTTGCTTGGGTCAAAACATGGAAATGGTGGGGAGGTTTCGTCTGCTGATCTTGGCAGTCTCCTGCAGAGTTACGCTCGGACTCATAGTGAATCCATTGCTGCGGTCAAACCTGCGGCAGAATTATATAGATTCTCCGAAAGTGGAGAAGCTTTAAGCTCAGCTGAAATAGTTGCAAAAGTTACGGATAGAAGCGCATCGTCTTTAGCGTCGTCATTTGATGATTTGGGTTTTGAAGCCAGAGATTTTGATTTGAGTCAGGTTCAAAAGTCGAATGGGAATCCTTTGCTAGCCTCACTTGGAGGAATAGAGAACACTCTTTTCGATTCTTCTTTTGACGCTTCAGTTTATGTACCGGAGGAGGATATTCGAAACTCTGCTGGTGGTCAGGCGCGTACTTTCACTAGAAATGGTGAAACAGTTATTTTTGAAGGTGCTTCGGATGCTACTGAAGTTTCCGACACTGGAACTGCCAATGCGCATGATGGCTCGGCTTCAACTTCTGCGGCGAGAAGTTTTGTGCCCGTGACACAAGAGGGTGTTGATGAGGGGGCAGCTCGAGGTCGCTCTTCTTCGTCAAGCGATAATGGTGGAAAGAGTGACAACGCTCAGCCATTAGCCTCAAATAGTCTCGACTCTGGTACTAGTCATACGGATACTGGAAGTTCTCCCGAATTTACAGGTAATAACTTTACACAGAATAGCGAGAAATACGTTCCTGCTTCGTCAACTAAGCCCGAAGTTTCAAAGACAGTTCAGGTAGGTGAAAATGTACAGAACGTGAATTCGGGCAATGAGGTGATTAGCTCGACGGCACCGAATAATGGCGATTTTAATCAAAATCTTGATGGAACTTCTACAGGGACATCTTTCGATTTCAATTTTGACCCCGCCACGCTAGAGAATTTAACGCCACTTTTTTCGATTGACGAGGTGCCAGAAGGCTTTCGGTCGACGTACGGACAACTTGCCAATACCACTGATCCTGTTGAAAGAGATCGGTACATCATAGATCGATGGGTCGAGGCTGAAGCTTCTTTTGATGCCCCTGAATGGAGCAAGGAAGTTGTTAAGGATCCGGAAGATCATGCTCAAGACGGGAGGGCGGCCGCTCAGTCCCCTTCTTCGCCGCAAACTTTATCATCTTCAATACCGGCCCCTAGGCAGGTTCTTTCGTCTGCGGATCTTGCTGAATGCAATAAAAGCATTTTGGGTGAAGTGATGCAGTTGATTGGGGAAAGTCCGACGTTTCAGCAATATGTATTCCCTACGTCTTCCGGAGCCTTGGATGTTAATGGTTCTGCGGTACTAAGTAGTATGAATTTGACTGCCGAAACTAAAAGCTTAGGGCAAACTAGTGTTGAGCGAATTTTCAATGAGCGAGAATTAGCTGAAAACTTTTGTTTGAGTCTTAAATCTCCTGAGGGAATTTCCGAAAGGGAGCTGTACAAGGCTAGGGCAGAGTTCTCCAGAATTATTGCTGATCAGGCAACGCCTCTGCTCGAGCGTATTAGTGGGATGCCAGGGGTGGATTCTGAAACCCCGACATCTTATGATTTCGATGCTGCGCAATTAGATCTAGAGGCATCTATTGCTGAGACCAATAAAACCGTACAAGAAATTGGTGAGCTTTCTTTGACGGATAACTTTAATGGTCGCTCTGGAATTCTGGGATTCGGAGTGGATAATTCTTCGTCTTCTGATCCAGCTAGTCTTTTTACTCAGACGCAGCCTTTAGCTGGGGCCGGAAATAGGAAAATAGCAAGTTTGGATGGGGCTCATCATTTTTTTAAGGATCAGGCTGAGAGATACGCTGAATTAGCGGAAGGCGCTGGAGATGAAAGAGCTTCTGGAGTTTGCTTTGATGCTGCGACGTCATTTATGTTGGATTCACTTGACGGAAGTCTCAAACCTCCCGTTGGCCAGGACTGGAACCCCTTCAAGTTTAAAGCCGCTAGAATTATGGCGAGAAATCTTGGAAGACGGACGGATAATCAGTATCCCGATCTTTGTGATTCGCTCAGAACGTTAAGAGAACAAAAACTTTCAAGCGTGAGCTTGTTAGAAGCTTATCTGAAGAAGAATCCAGATCCAGCAGACAAGCTGTTCAATGCCTTTTCATTACTACACTACGAAATGTTGAAGGCGTATCAGATAGCTTTGGACCTGCCATCAGATTGTGATTCTGCCGATACTGTCGTGAAGATGAATAGAGATTTGGTGGAGAAGAAGGCTACGCAGCTTTTTACTCATCAAAATCATGCGAAATATTTCAAAGGATTTTCCCGTGCAATTAATGATGATGAGTCTTCGTCTCGTCAACGTCTTAGTTGCTTAAACGCTGTGGTGCTTGATACAAAGGCCGCTTCAATTGTTGCAAAGACAGAGAATCCTGATGATGAAACCGCCAAGGCGATGAAGACTTTGGTTGGTAATCTGGCGAAGGCGAGAAGCGGAGTTCCGTTTGTCGACACTGAGGCGCCAGGCAACGTCACGAGGGCTCCTACCTCTGTGCAACACGACTTGGCTCCAAAAGAAATGTAGACTTACAGGCAGATTTTTCTAGCGTCTAAAGATTGGGGGATTAGCACCCCGGCCTTTGCAAAAGATTTGCAGTATTTCTGCTTGTCTTTGATGGAAGAATGACCGAGAGATTTGAAAAAGACTTCCACGAGCAGTCGTGAGTTCCTCGATTTTTCATCCGTTTGAATGTGGGGAGAAAGTATCTCAACAACTTTGGCAGCATCTTTTCTGGCTGCGGCGGTTTTCGGAAAATCATTCGATTTTAAAAATTCATAGATAATAATGGCCCGTTGAGTGTCAATCTCAACGACGAGTTGCTGCGTATCACTCCGATTTTTCTGTGTGTCGAGCAGGTCTGATGCTATTTCATAATGTTTGAGTGCATTTGAAAGAAGGCCTCTTTCTTGGAAATCAAGACCTTGTTGGTATTCAGTGTGTGCTCTCGCGATTCTCACCCAAGGATCTTTGGGGGATTTCTTCTGGGCCGTGCTAATGAAAGACTGGCCTTCCTCCTTGCGGCCAGAAAGCGCCAGGGCCAGTCCCCTTAGGGCTTGCGCACCAGCATCTTGTGGATGGTATTGGAGGGCTTGCTTCGCTACAAGAGCAGCGGTTATGTATTGTTTGTTCTGGATTTCGATATAAGCGTATTCCAGCGAAGCTTTGAGGTTATCAGGTTTTAGCTTGAACAATTGTCTAAGCAGGACAAGCAGTCGATCCTCTCGATTTCGTTTTCTGTAGTAATCAATCAAATTTTCTACGACCAAAGGATCTGTAGGGTCAAGCTTGTTGAGTTCTTCATAGTATTCCACTGCTTTCTCTGGACGATTGTCGTGATAGTAGAGAAGGGCCATGTTGTTCAAGGCTCTGACTTTGACATCTTTCGGGGTCTTCGGATCGTTAATGAGAGGGAGGAGAACTCTGCGGAACTCAGTTTCTCTTTGGGCGATTAATTGAGCGCGAACGTTTCCAGAAGGAAGCGAACGGATTTTTTTTCCGATGACTGAGATCCAAAGATAAAATCTTCTGAGAATGAGATTGTAGTTGTCGCTTTCTTTCTTGATGGCTTTGTCATAGGAAGAGATCGCCAATTCTTCCTCGCCATTCTCCTCATAAAATTTGGCCAGCTGCTTTAGGGTTGTGGATGACTCTTTGAAGGAGTTGGGCGAATTGGCGAGGTTGAGATTGAATATTTGCATCTTCTTCTGAAGGCATGCCTGTAGGTAGCTGCGAGGCGTGTTGGTCTCGCGATGTTCAAGGGCGAGTTTGACGTTCGCAATTTGTGAGATGAGCTGGGCGAACATGGCTTCTCTTTTTTCGTTTGAATTGTGTTTCTCAGCTTCATTGAGTTGATTGTCCGCCTCAAGACAGAGGGCTCGATCCTCATAGGGATTGGCCTGTGTTGTCGTGCTAAATAGCGCCATGGCAAAAATGAGGGGAAGCTTTCTAAGCCGCAGCAGTTTGATGTCGATTGGGGCTAACATTACTAATATTGTTACATTTTTTACATGGCTTTGAAAGGTAGGAGCTTTGGCGCTTGGGGAAGGTGTCAATATTTTGCCGGCTTCTGAGCCTTAGGTGGCGTTCAGGATTTCTTTGCGACTCGAAAGCGAGTTTTGGGGCCAGCACCTTGTTTCTCCAGCAACTCTTCTGTAAAGGCTTCCTTGAGCCATTTTGTCGCAGTTCTTTGTGGAAGATTAAGGGCTTCGGAAACCTGAGTGCTGGAAACCCAGTTGTGTCCGCATGACTCTACGATGTCGTGACAGAATTCAACAAGTTTGGAATCCAGAACCGAAGCATGGCGATCAATCACGAGTGACAGCGGCTGAGTCGCTTGAATACTAAAGTAATTTTTCTTTGAGGTGATTTGGATGGGGATGTCCGCTTCATCGAACCAAACATTCAATCGATAGACAATCTGATAGATTTTTCTGGGTGTTGAAATCAAGCTAAAATAGGTCTCATTAAAAAGCTCATCATGGACCTTGTAGAGATCTAAAGGCCTATAAAAATCTCGGGTGATTAGGGCTAAAAATTTTTGGCTGAGTAAGTGAGGGCGCAAGGTTAGGTCTGTGAAAGAGTTTTCTCCAGTTTGGATGTTCAAGAAGTCTTCGCGTTCTTGGTTTATCTCGGGCCCCTGGCCAGCCGCACTCAGCGCCCAGCGATAAGTTGAAAACTCAGGAAAGTCTTTTTGGGAAAACTTTTCGAAATTTCTTACAATTTTCTCTCGGTAGTTAGTGAATGGAGTGCCGGTGTAGAGATACTCGAGCAGCTTGTCATCTTGTAGGTAAATGGCTTTGAGGTAGTCAGCATCGCGAACCATCTCGTAGTTTCTGATTCCAAGTGCGCCGCTTCTTAGTTCAGAGATTTCACTAGCGACGGAGTCATCAACTCCTTTTTGGTTAATTCTTTGAACGAGATCCCATTTTTTGATCATGAGAGTGTCAAAGATTGACTTTGCGCCCATCAGTTCGATGGCATTATTCATATATTTTGTGGATTTGATGAAATCATTTTGCAAGACGTAGAATTGAGCTGCGAGCATCAGAACGTTTCTATGGTGGCGCTTAGTGGCTTCAGTGGAAGTTAGTCTAAGGAGATCATCGATCAGGGCAACAGTCTTCTCTGGTTCATCAATCACGATGTAGGACGAGAGCAGATTTACTTTTGCGGTAATTTTTGCGTAATCGTCGACCTCGGGGTGAGCAACAAAGTTCTCCAAAAGTGTAGCCGCATCGGTGTAGTTCCATCTGGTGATCTCAGCAAACGATGCGTAGAGAAATTTGTTCGGGTGTGCTGCACCATCTACGGAGTCTAGAATCTTGACGCCTTCATTAAGCGCTCCAAGCTTGATGAGAGCCATGGCATATTCGATTCGCTCTTCTTCCGTTGGCTTTTGAGGATCTTTCGCTTTTGGCCTGACATAGGGGCGCAGCGCCTTTATGGCATCAGTTGTATTTCCAAGCCTTCTCGAAAGGTTTGCATATTGAGCCATAGATGAGCGCTTAAGGCTCTTTTGGTCAATGGTGCCTATCAAGCTTATCGCTTCCGCCAGGCTGGATGCCCGAATCAAATCATCAACTTCTTTTAGAAGATCTTCGCTCATCAGTAAAAGGCCTATCCCACTATCAATATAGACCTAAAATCCGCCTGTAGCTAGAAGCCTAATACTTAAACTTAAATCCTAGTGAGTATAAGGCGTCTTCATCGCCATACTCTTGTGTATGTTGATTTCGGAAACGATACAGCCCGGTCGAAGCTGAAACTTTCTCTGACAAAGGAACGACTACTTCAGCACCAATTTTCTGATGTCCGGAAGAATTCACCTCTCCAAAAATCTCTAGTGAACAGTATCCTGCAATGAGAGTTGCGCTTGCGCTGCAGTATGCTGCATTGTTCTCTTTCGTTAGACTGTTCCCCTGAAGTCCGGTTTCAACCATTGTTGAAATTTTTGTCTTTCCGTTGAGGTCAATTTGCATGATTCGGCCGACGCCTGCTTTTGCGGCGATATAAGCCTCTTCTTCCATATGGGCTACGTTCTCTAGACTTCCTCCTTGGGAAAGTTGGTTGTGCCAATATTTCTGGATGGATTGGCTAATTCCAGTATCATCTTTCTGGCAGCCAATCTCTCCTTCGAATCTCATGAAATAGGTATCATTGCCGCTTGGATCTCGGCTCTTCACAACAGAGACATTGAGTGCATTTTGCTCCATTGATTCTTGGTATCTGCTGCCGTTGGCATTTCGACTATTGCCATCTACTGTAGTTGGTCTTGTATACAGGTGGCTCAACAGAGAATAGTTAACGCTGTCATTACCCCTTTTCACAAGAGCGTCTAGTTCCATCCCGAAGGTAAGGCCTGCTTTGTCATTTCCGGTATCTTTTATCCCGGCTTGGCTTAGGCCTCCATGAAGTCCGTTGTCGTTGATACTGTTGAAGCTTATAATCATTTCCCGCGAAGGACCTGACCCGGACTCCCTTTGTTGCTTGAACATGGCAATGAGATCGTCAGAAGGCTCTACTTGAACGTTAAGTAAATCTGGTTTCTTTATACAGTGGGTGTTGTTTAAGAAGTTTTTTAGAAGCGGGTTCGCATTGATTTTAGAGACGAGATTGGATTTGTCGTTATCGCCCAGAACCGTTTTGTCTAAACTGATAATCTTTGTTTTCAGCTCTTCCAGGTTCCTACCAAAGGTTAGAATCTTAGCATTGGCATCTTTTAGGACCACGCCATTTTTATGCTCCATGATTGAATGACCAGATGGGAATTCAACAGACGCTTTTGGGGACCTTTCTTCTTTACGAATACCCAGGTTCGCTATATCTGAATTTGCTGCATGCGATTGAGCCCGTAGTTCTTGACTCGATACTCCTGCTATTAATAGGCCATAGATTAAATATGCATTTATAGTTTTGTTTGCTTCCATACCTAAATATTGCCTGAACGAGGAAGCCGGAGTAACCCACATTTCCGTGCTAGATTAAGATTGTATTAAGAGTGCTTTATGGCACCTCATCTTATTCCAATATTAATTAAGCAGCACTTGTTAATGTCTCCTGGACTCTTGGGCGGGCATTATAAGAGTATGGAAGATTCAATTGTTTATCTAAATAGTCTTAGACTGTCTCTAAAGTGTTTTCTGGCCCTATCTCTGCTTGCAGGATGTTTCGCTGGGCAAGGCACTCAAGATGTTGCTGACCGGGGTTCACATGTTGAGGTCTTCGAGCCTGGATTCTATGGTTACTCACCAACTAGTATCTCAGTAGTTTGGCCAGCGCCAGAGCCTTGGGTTGGATTTGAAGTCTTTAGAAATTTAGGCGGTGTCAGATCATCCATTCAAACATTGGTTTCTCAGTCTAGAGCCGTTGGGCTTAGTTCAAATTCTAGATATTCTCTTTCCTTATACGGTAGAGGTTTTAGTGGAGAGCTTTCTACAAATGTTCTTTTGCGGGGAAATCTAGAGACCTGGCCACTTTTCTCTATGTCTAGAGGCGTTAGTTTGCGGGAAGAAAAATTAGGTCCTGCAGGCGTTACTCTTGATATCAATTACGATCCCTTCGTCATATTGCCTCCTGGTCCTGGGGTGAACGCATTAACACGTGCCGAGTGCTTCATTTCGGACATTCGTAATCCTGGCTCTGATCGACCGATCACTGATCCGTTGGCACACCAACGTAGCTTTCTTGTCGCTCAGCAGTCACTTTTTATTGGCATCCGTGAAATTGAATTCTTAAATCCTAAAAGGGTTCAATGCCAAGTTAGGTACGCCGATGATACGGTAAGCGTCAGCAACAAGATCGCCACCCTACAAGCTTTCAGGGGCGGGGAGTATGGAGCTTGTGAGAATTCTGTGAACCAAGATGGTGGCTATTCATGTCAGCCCATGGTTTGCCCTCCTGGGCTAAACGATCCGGCTAGCTGCAATACGGCTGGGCCTTTTGAGCTCACTAGTAATTCATGTTCGGCGTGGCTAAGTAAGAATTCAACTACGGGTTTGATCGAGGGAAGTCCTTCCAATCTTAATGTAGGATCTTGTTCTTATGAATACAAATTGTCGGGTTTAGGTGCTGTAGATATCATATCGCGAAAGCAACAAGTCACCGTAAGCAACTTACAACCCGTAGTTTCCATGAACGAGGTCAACGGGACGACGCCTATGAAACAAGTTAGCTCCAAAGCAACAATCGTTATTCGAGAACGTAGTCCTTCGGGCAGTGCCACTGGATCACATACATCTTCGGCAACGAACAAAAGTTTCGGAGCTGTCATGTCCTCTGATGGCACGGTTAGCCTTTCCGACGCCCAAGTTGAGAGCAATGAGGAAAGGCTTGCGATCAGCCGAGGCGTAGATACAGGCGGAAGATACTCAGTAAGCCTTGGGTCTTGTGAGTCACATCTGAATCCAGGAAGTGGTTTTCGAGGAAAGGAATTTGAGATCAATGCTTTGACTGGAGCGATAAGCTTTAGAATGCGGGAGCATTTCTATGGGGAATGTGAAATTGAGATTCATTTTGATGATATGACAAATAGCGAGACAAGAACGGCAAGTGCGCTGCCTTTGCGGATTCGTGTATACCCAGTGAACGATGAACCCAAGCTCATTTTCTTCAATGGTGTGAAGCATAGCTCAGATGCCCTGAATGTGGATCGTTGTGGTACGAATTTGGATTCGTCTTGTTTGATTTCTGAGGAAATTGTTAGAGATATCAATATTTCGGGTGGAGTCCTGAGTGTTCCTGCGGGCCTTCAAGAAACAAACTACAAGGAAGATCAGCCGGTTGCGATAAAAAATTCGATGGCTATAGTTCCGAACTCGATCGATGTAAATGAAGTTCTGATTCTCGATCCTGTGGCATCCAAAATGAATTGTACTACAAATTGTGAGCTCCAAATGGGAGATCAGTTGAGTGCGTTTGATTTTAAGATCAAAGAAGCGGCTGGAAGTGCCTCTGGCTCGTTTCAAATGGCTTACACACCTTTTAATCCCGACGTGAAACAAGTGAAAGCTAAAGTCACCTTTGAAGACGCGGGATACGCCTGCGAATACATTAATTCTTTGAGTAGAGCAGAAGAAACCATCTGTGACTCAAACAATGAGGCGAAGCTTTTTGGAGGCAAAGAGTTTACGGCCGATTTGCATATTTATACGGGTGAGTTCATGGATCGGGATACTGATTTTATAGTGGCCTTCGATACCTCTTCCATGGGGGCTGCCGTCATTGAATCCGCAAAGGAAACCATTGCAACCTGGTACGAGACGGAGCTTCCGATTTTAAGCCCTAAGAATCGTGGACGCTTGTTGTTTGTTCGAACGCTTGGGGTTCCGGCCAACTATGTTAAAGGTGATCCGTACAATAGAGAGCGTTGGAACGATGTCTACCTTGCACAGGGCTTAAAGGTTGCTTATGGACACACACTCGGGAACATTGCCTATGGAAATGGAAGTCCAGATTATGGTTCTTCAAGACAGGCACGTTTTGTGGACGTTGACGGGAATTCGCTTGTTGGGCGAGTCCCTTCTGGGAGCGATGTGAATGTCGATGCAGGGGACAATGTCGCGATGATTGATGACATTACAGAATCACACCTGAATCAGATCACCTCTCAAGAGGGGCGTCATGTGTTTTTACTTTCATTTTGTGATGAAGCAGCTCCGCAGTTTCACTCGACTACCCTTGCTAAATTAAAAAACTCGGATCCTATCCCTCAATTTAGTGTCGAAAACCCAGCCGTTAATTTTGGAAGTTGGTTCAGCGCAACAGTGGCTCCCGGAACTCCGGGCGCAACTAAGGCACAAACCGTGGGTTATGAGTGCCGTACGGGAGTATGTGATCCTAGCTACGCTTATGGATACGCACGATTCAAGCGATTCTACAGGCAGCTCAAGAACAATGGAGGATCTTTCAAGGGGATTGCCTATCCGATTGTGGCTCCTTCAAACGGAGGAAAGGATTTTCTTCTTCACTCTATAGCAGCACTTTATGGAAGAAGCTTAACGGCAGAAGAGGCGGAGGCTTTGCCGCGAAATCCTGTCTTTACGCAGCAGCAATGGGATGCCATGGTAGTTGCTTTGCAGGGACCTAATCCATTTGAGGACATAGTAGATCCGGCAGCACCATTCGAAAGCGCAGGCCTTATTCAATATGGCTGGAGCGGTAAATTTGATCGATTCTACATTTCATCAGGGCGGGCTGAAAATCATGCAGAGTATTTCGATCCAGGCGCTACGATTGAGGGAGAGCCGCTTCCCCTCGATCAGTTCACGGATGACATGCGATTTCTGCGTCCTTAGAGTTGTTTTCTTAACACGACATTAATCAAGCACAGACTTGTTAATGTCTTCATGCCGCTTGGACGGGCATTATAAGATTATGGGGTTCGTGCTGTACGTGTCTAGAACGTCACCCCGCAAGATCAGAGGTCCCAAATGAAAAGTATGTATTCTCAAGCAACTCGCGAAATTAAAGGGCTTAGCTTTTTTCAAAATATTCTGAATTGTTTATTGGTGCTTGGTGTATTGTCTGCTTGTCAGAAACAAGACGAGGCATCAGGGACAGCTCAAGATAGTTTCGAAGAGGTGTTTGAGGAAGGGTTCTATGGGTTTTCTCCTACGAGTGTTTCAGTCGTTTGGAATACTCCGGATCCATGGGTGGGATATGAGGTCTATAGAAATTTGGATGGAGTTAAGACGACAATCCAAACCTTAGTTTCTCAGTCAAGAGCGATTGGTCTTTTGCCCAATACCTTTAATTCGCTCTCTCTCTATGGAAGGGATGTTTCGGGACAACTCTCTCAAAAAGTAATGATTAGAAAGAGCCTTCGGACTTGGCCGCTTTTTTCAATGTCTCAGGGAGTTAGTTTACGGGAAGAGAAATTTGGTCCTGCAGGTGTTACTCTAGATTTGAACTACAATCCCTTCGCAATATTGCCACCTGGCCCCGGGGTGAACGCATTAACACGCGCTGAATGTTTTATTTCAGACATTCGTAATCCTGGCTCCGATCAGCCGATATCTGATCCCCTGGCGCACAAACGTAGCTTCCTCCTCGCTCAGCAATCACTTTTTATTGGCATTCGTGATATTGAATTCTTAAATACCAAGAGGGTCCAGTGCCAGGTTAGATACGCCGATGATACGTTAAGTATCAGTAACAAGGTTGCTACGCTTCAAGCTTTTAGAGGTGGTGAGTATGGAGCCTGTGAGAATTCGGTAAATCAAGAAGGCAGTTACTCTTGCCAGCCTATGGTCTGTCCGCCTGGTTCGAGCGATCCAGCTAGCTGCAATACGGCAGGTCCTTTTGAACTAACAAGTAATTCTTGTTCGGCGTGGCTAAGTATGAATTCTACTACGGGTTTGATCGAGGGTAGCCCATCGAATCTGGATGTCGAATCTTGCTCATTTGAGTACGCGTTGTCGGGTTTGGGTGCCGCTGACATTATCGCTCGTCGGCAACATGTTGGCATTAACAATCTGCAGCCCGTACTTTCAGTTCATGAAATCAATGGAACTACACCTATGAAACAAGTTAGCTCCAAAGCAACAATCGTCATTCGAGAACGCAGTCCTGCAGGCAGTGCAACGGGAGTGCATACCACTTCTGCAGCTAACAAAAGCTTCGGTGCTGTAATGTCCTCTAATGGCACGGTTAGCCTCTCCGACGCGCAAGTTGAGAGCAATGAAGAAAAGTTTGCTAGAAGTCGCGGCGTCGATACAGGCGGCAGATACTCCGTCCACCTTGGATCTTGCGAGTCTCATCTGAATCCGGGTAGCGGCTTCCGGGGAAGAGAATTTGAGATCGATGCTTTGACTGGAGCGATAAGCTTTAGAATGCGTGAGCATTTCTATGGAGAATGTGAAATTGAGATTCATTTTGATGATTTCACGAATAGCGAGACAAGGATGGCAAGTGCGCTACCTTTGAGAATTCGTGTCTACCCGGTTAACGATGAACCCAAGCTTATCTTCTACAACGGAGAGAGGCATAACTCAGATCCATTGAATGTGGATCGTTGCGGCTCAAATCTGGACTCGTCTTGCTTGATTTCTGAGGAAATTGTTCGTGATATCAATATTTCTGGTGGAATATTGAGTGTTCCTTCGGGCCTTCAAGAAACAAACTACAAGGAGGATCAGGCTGTTTCGATAAAGGGGACTCCGATATCGAGAGTTGCTAGTGGTATCGCTACTGCCGTCTTATTTCAGCCGGAGGGGTCGGATCCTGTAGCGAGGAGAATGGATTCCTACTGTACACCGTCTGGCACAAATTGTGATCTTAGTCCTGGGGATACCTTGCAGGCCGATGATTTCACGCTTGGAGAAGCTGCTTCTAGTTCAGCCGGGTCTTTCCAAGTTGCCTATACCCCGTTCAATCCTGATGTGAAGCAGGTCGAAGTTGAGGTGGTTTTTGAGGATGGTGGTTACCCCTGTGATGAAATTAATTCTTTAGCGAGATCTGGAGAGGTGATTTGTGATTCAGCTAACGAGAGCAGCCTTTTTGGAACTAAGGAGTTTTTGGCAAAACTACTCATTCATACGGGTGAGTTCATGGATCGGTATACTGACTTCCATGTTGTCTACGATTCAACATCAATGGGAGAGAATACAATCGTCAGTTTAAAAGCCACCATCCAGGAATGGTTTGATGAAAAGTTGCCTGTTTTGTCTCCAAAACATCGCGGAGAGATATTTCATAGAATTAGCGCTGGAGGGGGGCCTATTAGCGATAATGGAGAATTTAATTATATTGACTCCAATGGTGAGCTAAAAAATCTGACTAACGCTGAACGATGGGTGGACATGTATCTGGACCACACACTCAAAGCGGCCTACTCGACAGACGCAGCTTTAAGAACTGCAATGCCCGATCCCAAGACAGAAGACCTAAATGCTTTGAGGGCAGCAGATGGGACAGTCATCACAAACTATAGAGTTCCCTTGGGCGACGCCCCATACGATGCCACTTTTAATACTATTTTGAGTAAGAAAAAGATCATGCTTCTGTCTTTTTGTGATGAAACAAATGATCGTTACCATTCAGGAACTATGGCGGGTCGATACAATAGTGATGTATCGACTTATCAGATCAGGGACTCTTTAATGGAGGTGCAGTTTGATGCCTTTAATCATGATGTTGAAAATTTCGTAAGAATCAAAAATAAGTTAGCTAGCTTTAGGGGGATTGCATTTCCAATTGTAACTCCTGGGAATGGGCGAAAAGATCTTGCCGTTCAAACCTTGGCGGCTCTTATGGGGCCTAAAGTTCGGGAGGATAACGTTGATTCGTACATGGGGGAGAGAAACCTCCTTTTTACGCTCGATCAATGGCAAAAGGTGAGGTCAGCGCTTCTCAGTTCTAGCAATCCATTTAAAGTTACACCGTCGGGCTGGACTGCCCCAGTCTTCGACAACTTAGAAGACTTAGGCTGGACTGGAAACTTTAGCAGATACTACCTCAATGGCTCCGGTCGAAACCCTAGCTCTATACCGGCAAACGACCCCTGCTGGAGCGACTCTGATATCGAATGCTATCCAGGTGCCCGGTTCTCTGATGAGGCTTTAGATCAAGACGTGATGACGCTGGAGCAGTTTGAGGCGGATATGCGTGTACTGCGAAACTAATACGCCTTGATTTGATATCTCTTAACGGGGCCTTAACAAAGTTGTTGTTGAGGCCTTAACCCAAACTAAATCTAGCATCAACTTGTGATTCGAAGGTGGTGCTTCGTTTTCATATACTAAAAGAGTAGCCAAGAGATGAGACGAAAATATGGCTTCTTAAAAAATGAAGGTATTGAGAAAATTATGGAAACACTTAGAAAAAATAAAAAAGTCTTCAAACAACAATCTTTCATGATTTTTTGTGGAGGTCTCTCCATTCTTCTTAGTTCATGTATTCCTACTCAGAGCACCTCTCAAGTTACTAGCGTCTCGGGTTCGGTGTGGGGGATATCACCTAAAACAGTGCAACTCTCTTGGGGGGAGTCTACCACCGCGGACTACTACGATATTATCCCCCGGGATTCCACAGACTCTCAGATTCAAAGTCGATATAACGAAACCTTTATTAGTGACCTGCCAAAGCAATCAGCTTCATTTTTCTACTCAGTGTTTGGAGTGAGGGGGCAAGGCGTTCGTGATAAAGCACCGCTGTTCCAAGCGCAGTTCAAGCCATGGACAGACTTTAAGGATGTTGATTTCTCTTTCGAGCAATTTGGTTTGTACACAAGAATCTATTGGAGCTATGCACCGTGGGAAGAGGGTTTGCCGCTTTCGTTGAATGCTGAGAGCAATACCATCGCCGAATGTGCTTTCACAAAAAACCTAGAATCTCAAGACCCTTTCAAGGAGGCGGACACCAAAACCGTGCTTGATTTCGCTGCTAGCCAAGAACTCACGCTAGCTCCTGATACCTTAGATCCTTATAAAGCTCATTTGTTCTCGTGCCGAATCAAGTTTATTGATGAATATGTTTCTCAGTCCCAGATAAATGCGACTCTTCCTCCACTTTTAACGTTGGGAAAAAATTGCCTAAGAGAAGTTGAGGCGGGCTCGTCGTACGCTTGTGAATTGAGTTTGCATGACAATGATCCAAACCTTGAGCTGGATGAGAATCGAAACCGAATTTCAATGGATCAAGTTAGTTTTGCAAAGTTAGTAGATCGGTACACATTTACTTTACAGAACTCGTCAACTTGTCTTTGGGCTACTCAGCCCAATGTTAACGATGAAATCGTCTCTAAAAATGGTCGACCGTCAGCCTCCGAAGATTTACCAGGAGGCGCAAAAGAGCACAATTGCAATCTTGACATCGCTCTTGCATTTTCTGACGATGACAACAATTCGAGCACGGACCCCGAGCTCTTTGCGCCGATCAATTGGCCGCAGACATATCAACAACCTGTGAAAGTAGTAATGCCTCCTGCATTTAGAGTGTTTCCGTCATTGGCCGTAAGGGCCCCCGCGGGAGCCCTTGGTTATTGTGGGACTCTTGCATGTTCTGATGTTCCTCAGCCAGAAATCGAAGGCGCTGACATCATTTCTGATTTTGGAAAGGGTAGCAATTTTTACTTTGGTGGAGATCAGGCTTTCATTGCTGATGGTGTGAATCGTTTGTACGGACTGCCTCTGGAGGCCAATTTTGATAGGATCGCTATGACAAAAAAGTCTGATCGAGCACTTGTCATTCCTAAAGCTAAAATCACAAATATGATTACTTTGGACCTATTGGATGTGGACAGTTCTGAATACTATTTGGGAGACTTATTTCGTTTGCCATTTCGTCCGTACGTTGCTACTCGCGGCGGAGCTAAGGAAAGCTTGGAACGAAGTGCAGTCGGGGAGCATTTTGAAAATGGTGTGATTGAGGCAAGTTCTGTGAAGTTTGTCATGCCTTCTACTGGATATCTGGAATCCTTTTTGGGTGGCTCTAGTTTCTATATGGATTCGGCGGCAGGGTCAGACTTTGGTTTCTATGAGAATCTAGATGATCTGCCTGAAGACTTGGTTAGAAATACTGTTTCTCCTACAGGAGCATCGACTAAAAACGCTTTCTCCAATTTGATCTATAGAGATGGTGGGGGCACGATTGCGGCTCAAGCTGGTGACCCAAATGCGGTTCCTTGGTATTTTCGATGTGTAGGAGATGTGGTTCTTGATCGACCGCTTGCTTTGGTCGGTCTTCCTCCAACGGCCGGTGAAGATGTTAGAGGTGCCATCTTCATCGAGACAGATGAAAAGAAGGGTTGCCGGATTTACTCTACAAAAAGTATCTTCATTCAGGGCCACATTGTTCCCTTTAAAAAGGTTAGCAATCCTTCAAATGGAAGTGTTGTTCCAGAATTGCTTGGCGATTCAACTTTGATTCAGCTCTCTAGTGCGCGGGCCGTGGTTTTTGGTTTTTCGGATGTTGTGGGTGTGGATGGGACATTGAGCGACTATGATTCGGTTAATGAAACGAGGGGAAGCCTGGGGCCTTTGGGTACAGGAAACGATTCAATCATTAGAACCTCTTCTGCTTCCGGCGGCGCTTTGCAGAGTGCAATTGTGAGTGATGCTCTGGCCAGCGGATCCATGAATCCAAATATCTTTCGCTATTCAGACGATACGATCGACGCTTTGGTTGCATATAATCCAGCTAGCCCTTATGCCAATGTCTATAAATCCGGCTCTGGTGAGAATCTTTTCATGGGGAGAAACCTAGTTGTTCATGCTCCCCTAGTGTTGTGGAACTACACTGGAGTGTTCACAGGCAGCGTGATTGCTGAAATAGCTCTATTCCCGAAAGGATTGAGGTTTGTTTCGGGTAATGCACAAGCGTACTCAGCGGAAGACGCTGTTCTACCTCTCTACAAGGGCAGCTTGCGACCATTAACGGTGATTGATTGAGACCTAACTGTGCGCGGTAAAAAGTGAAGTTAAAGGCGGGGTTTAGGGTTTTGGCACCAACTTTGAAGAGGCCTGGGGATGAAGGTCTGTCCACA
>CAZXHL010000003.1:0-46377 GCA_964640545.1 uncultured Bacteriovorax sp.
GCGCCCGAAGCTACAGCCGCCGCTGATCCGCCAGACGATCCTCCAGGGGCTTTCGTCAGATCCCATGGGTTACGAACCGGTCCTCGAACAGAATTTTCATTCGATGAACCCATCCCGAATTCATCCATGCTTGTCCTGCCCACGAGGCTCGCTCCACCCTTTAGTAGTCGAGCAACGCAAGTCGCATTATATGGCGCGACGAATTTTTCGAGCATGGCCGATCCAGCCGAGCATTCTTTGTCTTTTATAAAAATGAAATCCTTAACGGCAACGGGCGCGCCCATCAATGGCGCGGCACAAGAAGAGGAGCTAGCGCCAGGACTTCCTTCGAGGTCAAAAACCTCATAAAAGGCTTGGGTTTGATCTTGAACGAGCCGGGATTGCTCGAGGCAGTGTTTTTGCAAATCCGCGGAGGATATCGCACCACCTTGGAGATCAGAGAGCAATTTCTTAGTTCCGCTTTTCCAAAGTCCATCAGTCATAAATCACCCTACTCTTTTCCAACCACTCGGTTGATGCGGTAGCAGTCATCTGATCTCTGAGGGGCCGAACGGAGCACCTCATCTCTCGTTACAATTCTCTCGACCTCGTCCTTACGAATGATGGACGACTCTTCGTTGATATTAAATAGCGGCTCAACAGAGTTGGTGTCGACAGTCTGGAGCTTTTCAAAAAATTTAAGGATCTCATTCAGGGAATTTTCAAGAGAAGCTTTCTCGTCATCCTGAAGTTCGAGCATAGCTAGCTTGGAGAGAATATCAATGTCGAATTCTTGCGCCATATGAAGCTTCCTATTTTACAGGACTTTTTCCAGGGGTGCGTACTTCGCCAAAAACTTTTTCGTACCCACTCTCTGGAATTGAATCGACAACTTCAACGAATCACGAGCGCCCTGCCTCTTCACGACCACACCTTCTCCATAGTCTGGATGTTTCACCTTCACACCAACCTCAAAGCCATCGTCTTCGCCTGAGGACTCAAAGAACTCCGCGAAATCATCACTCTTCGGGGCGGCATACGAACGCGACGAAGCACCGCCGAAAGAGTCGAAGCCGTTATAGGTGGTATCACTAAAATCCGAATTGTAGTCGCCAAACCTGGCGGCTCTGTCAGGAGCATGATCATCAATCAAAATTTCATTCTGCGGAAGCTCCGATATAAACCGCGACTGTCTACGCACTTTTCGAAGTCCGAAGACCCTACGCATGTGAGCCGCCGTCAAAAACAGCTTTTCCCTAGCTCTCGTCATACCAACGTAGCAAAGTCTTCGCTCTTCCTCAATTTCGTCGGGGTCTGCTGCAAAGGCATCACCACGAATACTTGGGAACAGCTCTTCTTCAAGTCCCACCAAGAATACAATCGGATATTCCAACCCTTTCGCGGAGTGGATAGTCATCATTGTTACGGCACTTTCGTTCTCACCAGAACGATCTTGATCCGTATAAAGAGCAACTTCTTCCAAGAAGCCCTCCAAAGTCGGAGCCTCAGTGCGAGACTCATAATCAGCAATGGCAGAGGCCAATTCTTGTAAGTTTTCGAGCTTCGTTGCTGACTCAATATCTTCTTGTTTTTCTAAAGCCTTGATATAGCCACTAGACTCAAGGACCAGAGAATAGAAATCTCTTAAGTCCATATCTGCCTTATCTTTTTCAAGCGAAGCCAAAAGTTTAGCAAATGGAGCAAGCTTTTTCTTGACCGCAGGAGTAGCTCCAAGTTGCCCCTCTGCCATTTGGAAAACAGCGTCATACATGGAAATGCCCGCGTCCCACGCCGTATCTCTAATTTTCTCAATGGTTGTTTTACCTATGCCACGAGCAGGAACGTTGATGATTCGAGACATGGCAACGTTGTCTTTGGTGTTTGCTAACAGCTTCAAATAAGCGATCGCATCTTTGATTTCGGCGCGATCATAGAATTTTAATCCGCCAAAAATCTGGTAGTTGATTCTTTGAGCGCGAAACATATCCTCGAACAAACGAGATTGAGCGTGCGTTCGATAAAACAGAGCAAACTGATCTGGCGATGCCCCGTGAGCAATCAATTCACTCATTTTCTTTACGACCCACTTACTTTCTTCAAAATCACTCTCGAGAATGTGAACCTCAACAGGATCACCCTTAGGATTGTTGGTGAAGAGCTTCTTTTCCTTGCGCTGGGTGTTGTTAGAAATCACTTGATTAGAGGCCGAGATGATTGCCGAAGTTGAGCGATAATTTTCTTCTAATTTTACGAGCTTGGCTTCTTCGTAATCTTTTTCAAAATCTAAAATGTTTCGAATGTCAGCGCCGCGCCACTTATAGATGCTCTGGTCCTCATCACCGACGACACACAAGTTGCGATATTTTTGAGCGAGTAGCTTTAGTAGCTCATACTGAACACCATTCGTATCTTGATACTCGTCAACCAGGAAATAACGATATTGGTCTTGAAATCGATCCAAGAGTTTAGCGTCTGAGCGAAACAGCTGCAGCACCTTGAGTAGTAAATCCGAAAAATCTACAGCGTTGTTACGCCTCAAGCCTCGCTCATAGGCGTGAATCACAGGCTCAAGCTTGCGATCCATATAATCCGCTGGGCCCGCCTTGAACTGTGAAGGATCCTGCCCCTCGTTCTTCATGCCCTGAATTTTATAATGAACTGACTTGGGAGAGACGACCTTGTCGCTAATTCCAAGTTCAGCCAAACACTGCTTAATCAAAGTTTTTGAGTCGGAATCATCGAAGATACTAAAGCCCGGTTGCAACCCAACGCGATCACCATACATTCGCATCAATCGTGCGCCGGTGGAGTGGAAAGTCGAAACCCAAATGTCATCGGGATTGACGCCCGCACTTGTGACCAGCGCAGCTACGCGATGTCTCATCTCCCTGGCTGCCTTGTTTGTGAAAGTTAGAGCCATGATCTCGCCAGGAAATGCGCGCCCCGTGGCCATCAAATTTGCAATGCGGTAAGTGAGAATTCGTGTCTTCCCTGAACCGGCGCCTGCAAGCACAAGCAATGGCCCATCCAATGTGTTCACCGCCTCGCGCTGAGAAGGATTTAAACTAGCTAGATCTTTTTCACTCAACATAACAGAACTTAAACTTTTGCCTTATCAAATTGCGGCCTCAAACCCGACCAACATTCCACATATTCTTTTTGGTTAAGGGGACTGCTGACGGCTGATTGTCCCGGGAACATCGGCAGCTGTGTTTCAAACATAAACGCCATAGTATCTTTGATGAAGTGAGGCTCCAAAGTTGCTTCGCTAGCTTTTTTGAACGTTGCCTCATCCGGACCATGACCTGACATACAATTATGAAGACTCGCACCGCCCGGCGCGAAACCCTCTTCTTTGGCATCATACACACCCTCAATAAGCCCCATGTATTCGCTCATGTAGTTGCGATGGAAATACGGAGGCCTAAAGGTGTGCTCAGCTACCATCCAGCGCGGAGGAAAAATTACAAAATCCATGTGTGCCGTTCCGGGCTTATACGACGGTGATGTCAACACAGTGAAGATCGAGGGATCTGGATGATCAAAACTAACCGTATTGATCGTGTTGAAGTTTTTCAAGTTGTATTTGTAAGGGTGCACATTCCCATGCCAAGCCACAACATCCAAAGGACTGTGGTCGATATGCGCTTGCCACAAGCTTCCCATAAACTTGGCCTTCAACACGAAGGATCCTTGCACCTGTTCATAAGCAGCAACGGGAGTCTGAAAATCCCTAGGATTCGCGAGACCATTAGCGCCAATGGGACCCAGGTCCGGAAGACGAAGTGTGGCTCCGTAATTTTCACAAACATACCCGCGTGATTTTCCATCTGGCAGGGACACTGCAAACCTTAGGCCACGAGGAATGATACCGATTTCATTGGGAGCGAGCTCCAATAGACCTAACTCTGTTCGCAAATGAATTCTTCCTTCAACAGGAATGACAACCCACTCGCCATCGGCACTGTAGAAAAATTCACCAGGAACTTCTTTGGTCGCCGCATACATGTAGTGGCCCACACCAGTCATGCTCGCTGCAGATCCATTACCGGCGATATAAACTAGAGAATCTAGAAAGGACTTTTCACCTTCAAAGCTCAAAGCACTCCAGCGGAACTGCTTTGGAGAGACAAAAGGATTTTGAGATTCTTCATCGAACGCTGCGTGATACAATTTTTCGTCGAAAGATCCATGGGTGACAGAAGGCTGAATCCGATAAACCCAAGTTCTCTGGTTTTCGTGGCGAGGAGCCGTGAACGCAGAGGCATTGATTTGTTCAGCATAAAGCCCCATAGGGGACTTTTGGGGAGAGTTCTGCCCTATTGGCAAAGCTCCCTTTTCTGCTTCGGTTGAAAAATGATTACCAAATCCTGACTGATAGCCTGAAGACATGGCAAGAACCTATACGTTTCAAGGGCCCATGAAAAGGATTGCTTAGCTCGAAACTTACTTCAGATTCGTGCGTCGCTGCCAAGCGTCTTGGCTCGTCCAGTTATTGAATAAAATCACATCAAAAACAGCTAACTTAGCAGAATCCCGACCCTCTCGATTTCGCGAAACCATGAGAGCAGGCGCTTGATACTCTTTTGTGACTTTCAGAGGCCGCTGAAAGCCATCTACCTGAATCGACTTTGAAGGGCTTTTGACCATTTGGACTCGAAATCCTGACCACCTTAAAACCTCGAAAGCCATATGAGGCGCTTGTCTCCAGAAATTTTCATCGTCCTCGTGGCCATCTCTTTCGAGACCGGCATCTGAAAGACTTGAACTAAGCAACTCAAACACGCGGGTCGCCGTTGATTCATCCAGCAAAGTTGGTCTTGCCCTCAAGAGTTCGAGCTCTGAATTTTCCGCAACTCCGTCAGTTGGAGCAATATCAAAGTCAGAGAGCTTCTCGAGAAAGCTTTTCCATTGATGGCCATAGGCGTGCCCAGGAATCCAGCTATGCTCTGAAAGAGACCAGTTCACAAACTTTACGATTGGGTCCCTCCAGTAGTCGCACCCTCCATTTGAAATGAAAGAAGGTCCCTCCAGAGAAACCTCTAAAGGCATGGCTTTATCTTTTAAGAATAAGTAGGCAACGTCGGGGTGAGAATCACCATTGTCATCTCTCAAAAGAGACACTGGCTCATAAAATTCGTCATAGTTTGCGGGCTCTCGCAGCTGACCTGACTCTCGACGCTCAGGACTTACTCCATAGAGAACCCAGTATTTCGCATACTCAGACCCTTCTGCGCCCGGCACTCTCTCCATGACCATGGGATAAGAAAAATCTTTGGTTTCGTATCTAAAACCATCAGAAGTCGCCAGAGTCTCAGCCCCATTTTGGACAAGGCAGGCTCGATCTCCGGTCAGACTGTAGGTCGCCTTAAAAGTTGTCCCTACTATGAAAAAACATAGAACGGCGCAAAGAGCTCCGACAATAAGAACATCAAGCAGCGTCACATAACGTTTCACTCTTAATTTATCGTCAGGATAGTCAAAGTCTTGACCGAAACCGCCCAATCAGGCGCCACTTAACGAGATCTTAACGGGAAGTCTATGTCGCAAGGCATCATAATACTATAGAAGGCAGCGGCTCGATCTATTTCTATTAAGGGACGCTTCCTAAGTGCCGATAAATAGAAGGAGGGGGATCAACAAAGTGCTAGCAATTGTAGCGGCAGTCATTATTGGCGGAGCCGTATTTTTTATGGCGTACATGATTCAGCTGAGTAAAGATCAGTCTGAAGTTGAAGATCGCCTTGGCCTGAATTGGCAAAGCGAATCTACGCGTACTTTTGTTCCACCTTTCTACCTCTCCCTTACAAAACCCCTACTCAAAGGAACCTACCTAGAGCTTGCTTCAGGATTCTGGAAACAGAAGTCCCTTGAAAAGTGGAAAGTGAAATTGGTTTCTGCTGGCCTAGGACGATATGTGCAGCCTGAACATTTCGTCGCCTCGAAATTCTGGCTCACGTTCGGCTCAGGCACCCTATTTCTCTTCTTGGGACTTTTCTCCGACGCCACACTTCCGCCACACTATGTGATTGGCTTCCTTTTGACTTTCTTCTTCCTGCCGAACATGGATGTGAGTGGTCGCCGAAAAGCTCGCCAACTAGAAATTCAATTCGCGATGCCGTATGTCGTCGATCTGCTTACACTAAGCATCGAAGCCGGTCTCGACTTCATGGGAGCGATTGGACGCGTCGTCGAAAAAGCTCCGGACAGTCCGCTAGTTGAAGAACTTTCTATAGTCTTAAAAGATATTCAACTAGGTAAAACACGAGCCCAAGCTCTCCGCTCCATGGCCGATCGCATTGACATGGGCGAGATCAATAGTTTTGTTGCCGTACTTATTTCCGCAGACCAAATGGGGGCCAGCGTAGGAACGGTGCTGCGAGCTCAATCCGACAGCATGAGAAACGAGCGACTCACTCGCGCAGAGAAATTGGGCGCACAAGCTAGTCAAAAGATTTTGATTCCTCTCATCTTCTTCATCATGCCCGCCGTCTTTCTCGTCATCTTTGGCCCCTACATTCTTCAAATGATGGGAGTAACGGCATGAGCCAAGCAAATCTCCTCACCGTTACCGACTCAATGAGTGGGCGCATTATCAGCACAAAATGTATATGGGCCAAAGACAGCTGGACTCGAATGGTTGGACTTTTGGGCCATGAATCTTTGAATCCCGATGAGAGCATGCTCATTGAACCCTGCAAACAGGTTCACACTCTATTTATGAGGTTTCCTATTGATGTTGTTTTCCTGGACAAGGACAACCATGTTCTAGAATACCTTTCCATGAAACCTTGGCGCTTCTCTCCGTTGAGAATGAAGGCCAGTAAAATTTTAGAACTTCCTCTCGGTCACTGCGAGAAAGTAGGGATCGCAAAAGGCCAAAGACTCAAGTTCCTATCGGAGAAGATCGATGCTTGAGCTTAAACTTATCAAAAGCCCCGATAGCGGAGGCGCCAATTCGATCTTCAATATTCCCGAAGGAACTTCGACGTTTTTAGGGCGCTCTGAGAATTGCCAGATAAGACTCGCCTCTGCTGGCATCTCCAAAAAACATTGTGTCATCACACCGATTTCCAATACACGTGTTGAAGTCGAAGACCTAGGCTCCTCGAATGGAACCTATATCAATGGATTGCTCGTCAAAAAGCACATCATGCAACCTGGCGACACCCTGAGTGTTCACAACTACGTCTTGCAACTCTCCAAACAAGCGCCAGACGTTCCTACTGAGGCAGCGGATGATGCGAACTTCAGTACCGATTTTGTCGCCAATGCTGATGCGATCGATGCACAATCCGTTCGCAAACAAGAAGGGTTTGGCGATAAGGTCAATCAATGGTTAGAGGACGCTGTCTATCCGAATGCGGATCAACTCGCCCAAAAAGTCGACGTTCGTCTTCTTTGTATCGCCGCACTAGCCATTTGGACCATGGTTGTGACCACACTTAGCCTGAATCCTTTCAAAGAACTTGCAAACAACCGAGCTCGCAGTGAATCAATCGAAGTCGCAAAACTTTACGCTAGGCAGCTCGCAAGACTGAATTCGAGAGCAATCATCGAACAAAGATATAAAGACTTGGTTGGAGATCTGGATGCTGTTCGCGGACAAACTCCAGGTGTCTTAGACACCATGATCGTAGACGTCATAAACGGCCAGATTCTCGCGCCGCCCGAAAGACTTGGACAGGCTTTAGGTAGCGGACCAGAATATATGGGCGCAAAGAAGAGCCTTGGACGCGGAACTTCCCATGTAGAGATTGATGAAGAAAGCGGCATTGCATGGGCTTCCTCCCCGATTCAAATCGGAACCAGCGCCGGCAACAAAACCGTCGCAACAGCTCTTGTGCAATACAGCTACATCGACGGACAGTTCACAATCAATAATTTGATCGACCAGATTGTAAACTCACTCGTCTACGCTCTCGCCCTAAGCTTGATCTTTCTGATTTTTATCTATCGATGGGTTGATGGTAGCGTGCTCAGATTAGCTCGCGCCACAGAAACCGCCTTACGCGAGCAAAACACTGCCGTGGAGCTTGCGATAGAATGGCCCTCTCTAGAACGACTCAAACAAGAAATAACTTTCTGCCTCACCAAAGCATCGGAAGGTGGTGGTGGTGAAGGGGGCGGCGGTCAATCTGATTGGGCCGCAGCTGCCGCAACAAATACCACAAGCGCTTCTGCTGCATTTGATGACGAGATGAAAATCACTGCTTGGAACACAGCCATGGAAAAAGTTTCTGGCGTGCAAGCAAGCATTGCCATGAACGCAGACATTTCTGAAGCTAGCCGGGACATTGCCTTTGAAACAGCCGTTAGAGAACTATCGTCGGAAGCCATGCTCATGCCGTGGACTCCGCAATCAAGACAAATGGAATTTAGTGGTCGTTACTACATCATTTCGATGGTCTCTGGAGCGGGCGCATTTCTACTAAATATTGACGAGGAAGGTGATGATTCATGATCCAACGATTTGAACTTCGCAATCCTGAAAGAGGAATCAAAATCAAACTAGCTGGAGAATTCCTGCGCGTGGGTAGAGCCGAAGACAACGAAATTGTCCTCAAAGACGCGAGCATCTCCAGACACCATTTGAATATCTACATCAAGGAAGGCCGTGTCTTAGTTGAAGATGCAGGTTCTAGAACCGGATTTTTCGTGAATGGTCGCGCACAGCGTGGCTCTGTGGCTCTCAAAAAAGGTGATACGCTCAAAGTTGGAAATCAAGTCTTTGAGTTCTTTTCTGGCATCGCCAAACAAGAACCCAAGCCAAAAACCAATCCGGGCTTTGACCCAAATGCATTTGAAAAACCGCCTACGGAACATTCTGGTCGATTAAAACTTTATCTCGGCGCTGGAGTTGTTTTGTTATTTGCTTTGATGTTTATGGCAGACGATGGCGCTAAAAAGAACATCCCCATGGTTCAAGACTTGAACCCGACAGCAGACGGCGTGCAGAGAGGAATTGATGCCGCAGATCTTGCTGCAACAAAAGCAATTCCGAAGTCTCTCTCTGAAATCGAGGCTGAAGGGAAGTTCCAAGAAGGCTTACGCGAATATCACAACGGAAATTTCGTACGTGCCATCAAGTTTTTCAACGACGCCCTCACCCAGAACCCCAACATGGAAAAAGCTGAAGATTATTTGCAATTTGCAGACTCCCGACTCCAGAACAAAATCAAGCTTCTTATGGAAGACGGACAACGAAGCTTCTCCCTCCTTCAGTATCCTAGAGCTAAAGCTCAGTTTGCCCAAGTGCTGTCTATTCTAAGCGAGCAAATTCCTGGATACTGGCAGAGAGTCGCCCAAAAGACTTTAAACAAACAGGACGGGCAGCGATCCCCAGCACAAGAAGAGACACTGCTCGATATTCCCTGTGAAGAGACAAAACTTGAGGCCAAGTGCAAACTCTCCGTTGAGCTAATCAAACAATCTCGCATTCTTTTAGGCGAGGAGGACAATCTTAAATGAAGAAAATTTCACTCATCCTAGCTAAAGAAGGACAAGAGATCGTTCACCATATCGCATCCGAAAAGACTCTTATCGGCCGAGATTCAACTTGTGACGTCGTTTTGGACGATGTTTCCATTTCCCGAAAGCATGCCGTAATCATTTATCGATTTGAAAAAATTTATATTGAAAACGTCTCTCCAAGTGGACAAATCCTCAAGGGGGACCAGCCCACCGAATACGCTGAACTTTCGGAGAAGATGGAAGTCAACATTGGCCCATACACCCTATTTTGGCAGAACGATGAAGGGGCCAGCACTTCCGCACCCCCTTCTCAGTCCGCAGATGATGCTCTCATGTCCTCTCCTGCTGATCAGATGATGGATGCCCCTCTTAGCGCCGAAGACGAAAACCCGCAAGGAGACCTCGTCCCCTATGATGCCAATGCGGATTATTCTGACGACGACGATGCCGAGGTAATCGGAGATCACGGAGCCATAGCGGCTTATTCACCAAACGAAGACGAATCCAATGAAGGGGCCGTAGGATTTCTCAATTCAAATGAAGCCACGCAAGTTACTGACAGAGGACCAAGCCCGAAGTTACGCGTAATGAAGGGTGAAGTTGACGGTCGAGAGATCAAGCTCGACATGGGTAGCGCCTGGGTTATAGGTCGATCCAAAAAGTCTCACGTCCAAATTGATTCCAAGAAAATTTCTAGACAGCATTTTAAAGTCATCCGAATTGGAAACAAATACCGAGTTCAAGATATGGGATCTGCCACGGGGACAAAACTCAATGGTGTCACGGTCGCAGATGCTCCACTACAGCCTTTCGACACGATTCAAGCTGGCGCAGTAGAATTTCAATTCTTACTTGTTGATGCCTCTTTTGAACATCTGCCTGTTCAACAACTCAGAGCACAGACTGGGAACGCTTCAGAAAACTACAATAATGGCTTCTCAAAAGAAGACCACAACAAAAGCACGATAGTCAACATTCCAGTTCCATATGTTCCCGGACAAGAGTCCCACGCTGGTGCCTCCGGAATGGAAACTGAATCCAGTGATTTTGATCTTGGCCAACAGTCTGACGAAGACGACTTCGAAGAATTTGATGAAAATGAGAAACTTACTCTCGTCCTTAAGATCAAAAGACAGAGGAAAAAACTTGCCAGAGAGTGGAACAAGCTTCCTCAACAAAAGAAAATCATCTATTCTTCAGCCCTACTCGCCCTCGTTTTACTTGTTGCGCTTGGGGCCCCCTCTTCAGACAAGGCCGCAGTACCAACACGAGACATCGCAACAGAAGTCAATTCAAACCAACCCAACCTTGCCCAAAATCCTGACATTTCTCCCACTTTTTACGCCCTTAGTCTGGACAAGCAAAACAAAATTCGCAAACTCTATCAAACTGCTGAAATGGCAGCAGAAAAGAAACAGTGGCAGCAAGCCTATGAGGCGGCTAATGAAATTCTAGAGTCTGTCGACAAATACAAACGAACAAAAGACATCATGCTTGATGCTCAGGCCATCATTAACAAAAACCTAATTGATAAAATTAGCCCGGGAGTCGACGACGCTAGAAATGCGCAGAAAGCGAACCAGGAAAAAATCAATATCCTTTTAGACTCAGGGACCAACGCACTACGCAAGGGCGAATGGCTTGCCGCGGAGGAAGCTTTTATCTCAGTTCTCACTCTAGATCCTACAAACAAGGAGGCGGAACACGGATTATTTGCCGCCAGAAAACAAGACCCCTTGGCCATCAATGATGGCAGCACAGGGGAAGAAAGCATCGTTAAGCTTGATCCCGAATACGAAGCTAAAAAACGTGAAGAAGAATTTCTTCAGACTTTTGAATCTCGATACAACGAGGCCAATCGGCTTGTTCTCGAGTCTCGCTACGACCAAGCTGTTCCAATTCTAGAAGATCTCTATTCAAATCTAGCAGTAGCTCTCGATGAATATCGCGCCGGCAGAGGTCCAGCTGACATTCGCAACCAGTATGTTGAAGTCGTAAGAGGACTCCAAAGTAAGACGCAAGAGTCTTATAGTCAGATTGAACAGAATCTGAGTATTGAGTATCAAACTCAGATCGCGGATGCCGAGCAATACCTAACCAATCGTCAATATGTAATGGCCCGCAAAGCCTACGACAAGATTCTTCAGCAGACTCCATATTTCTCAGAGGTTCAGAGACTACGCGGAAACCTATATCGCAAGATCGTTACAGAAGCCAAAAATCTTTATCGCGGAGCTTTAATCTATGAATCCATAGGTAACGTCAATGCCGCAACCTCAAATCTCCAGAAAGCCTCAGAGCTCTTAACTGACGTTAAAGAAGTAGAGGCCATGGAATACCTTCAGAAAACTGAATCCAGATTAAGTTTTCTTCAGGAATAGAAATCCACGACGGCTTCACGCTTTCACAGATCTCATATAAACTGTATCTATGTTAGTTAGTGCATCCAGCCTCTCATTAGGTCCCATCGAAGGAGTCAGCTTTCTCATACAAAAAAACTGGCTTTCGACCTCGACAAATCGTGCTGAGAGAATACTTAGAGACATCTCAATTCACTACGCTAGGATCGCAGCTGACAGCAAAGCCACAAAAGCCTTCGTTAAGGATCTCGAGTCACCTCAGCTCAATGATCTCCATGCTTCTGTAGAAATGAGCCTTAAGCAACATGGCTTGAGCAGCAGAAACTCACTAGACCAAGTTTCAATCTTTGCCAGGTCACACACGGGTCACCGAGACCAGCTCTTGCTAAAAAATCATCACGCTTTTCAATGCAGTCTTGAAGATGAAGACGGAGAGATTTTTCTAATCTCAACCCCAAAAGAACAGAACTCCAAGCTAGGTTGGCACATCGTAGACCTCAAAAATATTGGCAAAACACCTTTTATCAACCTGCATGTTTCACCCCTTACGCAAAAAACAAATCCCCAATCAAGGCGTCTCGGAAATTTGGATTCTATTTCTCACTTTAGATTGTCGGACCTGGCCCAAAGAAGCTCTACCCCCTTTTCCGTCCCCAGCTACATTGTGCCCCTATGATGAAAAAACGACTCTTAGCTTTGTTCTCAATATTTGTGATCGGCGCAGCTGTTTTTATTTTTAAAAATACTCAAATAAAAAATCCACCCCTCTCTACTGATCCCATCTCCACCTACCCCTTTCCTACGGACGTCGATCTGCCGATTTCTCGTGGACCACACCAAACAGAGGAAGAGAAAATTGCTGAGCGGGAAAACAAAAGAGCAACTGAAGTTTGGGCTTTGCAGCCTGGAGAGCTTGAGTCTGCGATCCTCCAAAGAGCACCAAAACTTTCAAATACACTTCAGCTAAAACGCATACACCCCACAAGGCTTGGCTATAGGGCCACACCGACAATCGATGGCGTTGAAATCTTCGGACAGCATGCCGAATTCCGAAAAAGAGATGGGGTCATTCAGCTGTTTTGGAGAGAGCTACCTAAGCTTCGAGATCATCAAGCCGGTTTTCCTCAAGCTGATCACGCCATCTTTGAGAAAAAAATTCTTGAATATTTTTCACTAAAGGATTCTTGCGAAACTCCGAAAATTTCTCAGACACAAAAATACTGGTACATGAGAGATACGGGAAAACTCGTGCCCGCACTTAGCCTACGAGTCAGCGTGCTATGCCGACAACCCCGCGAACAGAAAGATGAGACCTGGCTTTATTCTTTGGAAGACAATGAAGTATTGAAAGTGACCTCTAAGAACTAAGCAAACAAGAAGTAGTACCCCGTTTTAAAATAACGCTGTACTAGTCTTTGATTGTTACACCCTTAGAATCATCAATGATTTTCTTGAGTTCTTTACCTACTTTAAAGAATGGTAGTTTCTTCTCAGGAACTTTTACCGCAGATCCAGTTTTGGGATTGCGTCCTGTATAACTCTTGTAATTTTTTACGTACCAACTTCCGAAGCCACGAACTTCGATCCGATCTCCATTCACAAGAGCTTCGAACATCGTGTCGAAACAGCAGTTAACAACCGCCTCCACCTTCTTCTTAGTTAGGTTGGTTTTGTCAGTAATAATGTTCACAAGATCAGACTTGGTCATAGATTTATTGTACAAAGAATTCGGCACTTTAGTAGCGTCAAAAGAATATCGCACGTCAATGCTGTCGCCGCGCGTCTTAAGTTGGGAGTTCTACCTTCGGAGCCAGGCTTGGGCGTCTTCCAAAACAGGGAGTCTTGATCGTAGTTTTGCCTGCCACTGGACGTCCCACTCCACCACACCCATCGCATCACCGATAGCTGGGCCCTCCCAAAGGATTGTGCCCCAAGGATCCACAGCCAAAGCTTTTCCAAAACACAAACAACTTTGGCCCCGGCTGTCCACATGCGAACCCCACTGCGCTGATGCGAACACCATACATTGATTTTCAATCGCCCTTGCCCTAAGCAGACTATGCCAGTGTACTTCGCCTGTTTCTTGAGCAAATGCCGACGGGATCAAGAGTGCAGAGCAGCCTTCATCCAAAGACATCTTCCGAAAGAGCTCTGGAAACCTAAGGTCAAAGCAAATGCTAAGCCCAATGGACTCAGCCCCCAGCTTTGCTGTGACCAACTTAGTTCCAGAGTTGAAGTCCTTAGCCTCTTTGTACATCACATCTTTTCCCTCAAATCGGAAAAGATGAATTTTTTGATAAGCCTTAATCCCACCTTGCGGAGAAGATTGCGGAGTACAATAGAGGTGAGTGTTGAAAATGTGATCGGCCCCCCCACATTCCAGAACTGAACCGAGGCTCACATCGATCGTCCAGCTTTCTATGCTTTTGATCAGCTCCAAACTAAACTCGTGCGTAGGCTCGACCTGTCCCCTTTGAATCTTGAGGGTAATTTCTTCTCTCGACCACCCTTTTTTAGCCTTAGGACCTCGGTACAATACGTTTTCAGGGAAACATACGAGCTCTGCACCTTGATCCGTCGCCTCCTGAACAAAATCATTCACCAGGGCCAGGTTCTCATAAGGATTATCACTAGAACACATTTGAACAATTGCGACTTTTTTTCTGTTCTCAATATTCTTAGCCATTAGATACAATCTTCCCCATTCCACAAAATACTTTTTGAAGGATCCCAATAAATCACGTCTTTAGGAATTGTAATTCTCGATGGATAATCATTTTCGATTCGCTTCCAAGCTCTGCCACCAAGATACCATAAAGAAAATGCTTCCATTCTGTAGGGAGCCGTTTGTGACTCGGGAATCCAGATAGTACATGCCGAGTTCAGTTCATTTGTCTTTAATCCCAGCTCATAGAATTCCTGACCTCTATTTTGGGTAGAGCTCAATCGCGCCCCTTGCCCGAGTGTTAGATAGAATGCAGCAAAGAGAAACAACCAGCGAAAAGGAATAGAGGCCTCAGACACCACAGGAAATCTCTGAATTAATTTGTCGAACAATACGAGCATTCCCCACCCACCAACAGGCGCAAGCAATAAATAAGTAGGATGCATGTAGTGAGGAAGCTTGTAGGACACGAGAGAAAGCGGGACAAGAAAAGCGATAAAGAATGAAAACGCTACAAGCATATAGAGCCGAAATCCCTTGGGAATCGTAATATCGCTTCGAGTCTTGAGCGCGAACCAGACTCCCACCGGAACGGTCCAAATCCACGGCCACAGGTTTCTTGCAAGCACACCTAAATAATAGAAGTAATTATCGGCTTCATGAAAGAACTCTTCGCCTCTATTGGTCGTCGCAGACCTCAAAACCTGTTCTTCGAAATATCCAAGCACCCAAGAGGCAAGCTCAGGACTTTGAAAACTCTTTAACAGCCAAAGCAAGAAGGGAAGAGCTGCCGCAAAAACTAGAAAAACACCCAAGAACCAAAGTCTAACGAACTCAAAAAGACTTCTGTTTTTTACGAGAATGATCAAGGCATAGGAGAGCAGAGCCCCCCCAACACATCCCAGCCCAACAACACCTTTAGAGGCACATGCGCCTGCAACACTCAAAAAAAGACCCAGCATCGCCAAAAGTCTCCAATAATTTTTTTCGGCCTTATGAAAATAGTAGGTAGATATAAGGGCCATCAAAGTAAAAAGGGCAAGAGGAGCTTCCAGCAAAGAAGTTGCCGCATATTTTGTGTAATGACCGGTTGTAGCCACAATAAAAATTGTCCACGCTGCCAGCTTCCAGCCCCAATTTTTGAAAGTGAAAGTCGCCAAGATCAAAAGCGCAATAAAAGTTGGTATCGCCCCCATAAGCTTGGCGGTCATATCACTCGCACCAAACATTCCCATAAGCCAGGAACCCCACTGAAAAAAGTAGGGAGGATGCTCATAAAACTTTGGGAAAAACCCGTCGGTACCACGAAGCAACCAATATTCTCCAGTCATGAAAACCTTGTTTGCCAAACCAGCATAAAGAGCCGCATCAGGAGCTAGCCCAATGACGCGGATTGTGGCAAAAGACGCAATAAAGCAGAGCGCAACAAGCCAGAGAATTCTTTCGAGGTTAATATACTTACTCATGCATTTGGGTTTAGAACTAAGATTCAAGCTTAGCGCGATCGGTAGAAAATTTCTACGGTTAGCAGTACCCTCTTTGGCACTCCTACTTTTCATTTCTCATGTCAGCCCAGCTGAGGCTCAGATTTTTCCATCCCCCGGAGAAGATCCCCTTCTAACTCGGTGCATGCCCAGGAGCCCCTGCCTAAGTGTCGGTGAAGGTATTAAATCTTGGGATGAAGATCTGCGGCAGAAACTCCTTTTTGATGAGGATTTGGCATCCGTGAAATCCATCATTGAAACTATGACCGAGTCGTCTCTTGGAATCATTCTGCTTTCCGTTTTTTTAATCTTATTTGTAGTTATCGTCTGGAAAACAAAGACTAGCGTTAGCGCGAAGAGATGGTTCACCAAAGGATTCCAGCTTGTTATTGGACTACTCATTTCCAACGAATTTTCGGTTTTGCTAAAGCTATTCTTTGGAAGACTAAAGCCCCACGTCTCGTTTTACAATCCCCACGTCATTCCAGCCCTATCCTTTCCCTCAAGCCATGCCTTTAATACGGCCTTTTTGTGCGTATTTTTGTATTTGAGCATTGTGAAATCGACTGACTTTGAATTGCGTGTCAAAAGTGCCGGCAAACTGCTTAATATCTACCTTGTTCTTTATGCTTTCGGGATTGCTTGGAGCCGCATTGCCGTTGGCCAGCACTATCCTATCGATGTCGTTGCCGGAATCCTAATGGGTGGAAGCTTCGCATGTTTTTACGCGTGGATACTGTCGAAGTTTTGGCACTTTGGCTCCGCGAAATCGTCTAGATAAATTGTCTCAAAACTAGGCCTTCTCACTTAAACATGCCCCTAAGAACTGCTATATTAAAGAGCAATGAAAAAAGCAAAAATTCTGGTCATTGCATTTGTGGCTCTTGGCACTCTCGCTGTCGTCGGCGGACTCATCGTTATCGCCTCCTTCTCAAGTGATCTACCAAAATTAGACTCACTAACCGACTACAGACCAAAACTTGTAACAACGATCTACTCGAGGGAGAACAAGGTTCTCGCGAGCTATGCTGAAGAGCGCCGAGTTTATATGCCGGTGGGTGAAATGCCAGAGAATGTTGTTAACGCATTTGTCGCCGCCGAGGATGATCAGTTTTTTTCGCACGTTGGAATCAATCCCGTAACCATTCTTAGAGCTGCCTACCAAAACTTTAGGGCCGGAAGAAAAGTGCAAGGTGGATCCACGATCACACAACAGGTTGCGAAGACCTTCCTCCTTTCTTCAGAGAAATCATACACAAGAAAGATCAAAGAGGCCCTCCTGGCCTTCCAAATTGAGAGAGCCCTGAGCAAAGACCAGATCCTCAACCTTTACCTTAACCAAATTTTCTTGGGGCAAAACTCCTATGGAGTGGAGGCCGCCTCGCTCACCTACTTTGGAAAGAGTGCCAAAGACCTATCTATTGCCGAAGCAGCAGTCTTAGCTGGCCTTCCCAAGGCACCTTCTAACGACAATCCAGTCAAAGACCCGAAGATGGCCACACAGAGAAAGCAATATGTCTTGGGCCGCATGCTTGAAACTCAAAAAATCAGTTCTGCCGAGTATGAAGAAGCCAAGGCTGAAGAACTTCGAATTGTCACCAACCCCTCCAGCATTAGCAACCCGACTCCATACCTATCGGAATATGTTAGAAGGCGCCTTGTCGAAAAGTATGGCGATGAACGTGTTTCGCAAGGGCTTTCCGTTTACACGACCGTTGCTTACGATCATCAGATCGCAGCGCAGGATGCGCTCGATAAAGGCCTACGGGAAGTCGACAAACGCCTCGGGCTTAGGCGTCCAGAAAAATCTTTGAGTGGTGACAAAGCCATAGACACTTTCTTGGCCGAACAACACAAAGACCTCATTTCAAAATTCTACAATTACCGCGTGATCGATGCTCAAGGTGAAATGCATGAGCCAGTGGCCATCGACACCCCCACCCCGATTGAACTAGGTGAAAATTACGAAGGAGTCGTCATTTCAAAAAACCGAAAAGAAAGATCGATAAGAGTTCAAATCGGAAACCGCTTCGGAGACATTCAACCTGAGTTCTACCAATGGGCGATGGAAGCCAACCAAGAAGAAGTCTACGGGGAAAAGATCATCCGCAACCCCTACACCGAATATCGTAAGGGTGATGTCATCACCGTGCAGGCGGCTTCCTTCAAAGAAGATAAGGATGGCCTCGCCTCCGAGGCCACAAAACAAGAGTTGATCTTAAAACTCGAACAACAACCTTTGGTTCAGGGGGCCCTCGTATCATACAATGTAAAAACTGGTGCACTTGAGGCTCTAGTGGGCGGCTATGACTTTCACATCACAAACAGTCACTTTAACCGTGCCGTACAGGCGATTCGTCAGCCGGGTTCAACCTTCAAACCTTTTGTTTACGGAACGGCAATCAATGCTGGATTGACACCATCGACTATCATTGTTGACTCTCCCATTGTTTATTCGAGTAAAGAAGAAGAAAGTGAAATTCAAAAATACTGGAAGCCCAACAACTATGGGGAAAGATTCTACGGAGACACCACACTCAGAAACGCAATCGCGTTTTCGCGAAACATTCCTACTATCAAACTCGCCCAGTATCTCAAAATTTCAAACATCATTGAATTTGCCCACAAGCTTGGAATAAAATCAGAGCTCGCACCGGACTTAAGCTCTGCCCTTGGAAGCTCTGCCGTTGGTGTGGATGAAATGGTAAGAGCTTGGAGCATTTTTGCCAATCAAGGCATTCAACCCAAACACCACTACATCCAGAAAGTCCTAGATTGGGAAGGGAACATTCTAGAAGAGTTTGGAAAAACTGCGGAAGAAATTGCTGAGATCAACAAGCAGAAAGGCAATCCGAACTTTGTTCCTCCAGAGCCCAAAGAAAGCGGAGACCCCACGGAGACGCTTGAAAAAACTGCAAACCTTGCGGATGACTCGGAGGCGGAGGATAAAGATCGTGTTATCGACGAAAAAGTCGCCTATCTTGTCACAAGTCTTCTTCAATCTGTTGTGAACTATGGAACCGCAACAAGCGTTCAAGCTCTCAAAAGACCAGTTGCCGGAAAAACCGGGACGACGAGCGATTTCAAAGATGCGTGGTTCATTGGCTACACCCCTCAGCTCATCACGGGAACATGGGTGGGCTTCGACGGTTCTCGGCCTATTGGAAGAAACGAGACGGGCGGAAGAGCTGCCGCGCCTATATGGATGGATTACTCCTCGAAGGCTCTAAAAGATGAGCCCGTTTTAGACTTTGAAACTCCTGCTGGAATCCTTCAAGTAAAAGTAGATTCCGAAACCGGAGACGTTCCCACCCAGGAAACCAAAAAAGTCATCACTGAGTACTTCATCGACGGAAATGCTCCTGGGCAAACGGCAAAATCTGACGAAACAGACCCCCTTCAATCGTTGACAAACGACCAACCAAGAGTGCTAAGAACACAAGTAATCACAGGCAATCCAGACCTGAGTCCATCTACAAATCAAAATTTTGGAGGAGAAGAGGGCACAAGCGGGATGGATGAGCTTTTACGAGAAGACCTTTAGAAGATACGAGGAATTGAGACGATGAGCCAGATACCCATCAAGACACCAGAAGACATTGAGCAAATGCGCGCTAGTTGCGTCCTTGCGGCTGACGTTCTTGTGATGATTGAAGAACACATCAAGGCAGGAATCACGACTCAAGAAATCAACGACATTTGCCATGAGTTCATCACGTCACGTGGAGCCATTCCAAGCACCTTGAACTACAAAGGTTTCACTCGTAGCTGCTGCACGTCTATCAACCAGGTCGTTTGTCACGGAATTCCGAACAACGACGACTATCTCGCGGATGGCGACATCGTGAACGTAGACGTCACATGTTACCTAGATCAGTTCCACGGTGACAACTCCAAAACTTATCTCGTTGGCAAATGCTCGAGAGCGGCTCGCGATCTGACAACAGCCGCCGAAGAAGCACTATGGGCAGGAATCAACGCCGTTAAACCGGGAGCGAAATTTGGCGACATCGCTCACGCCGTTCAGACTTTTGTTGAAGGCAAAGGCTATTCAGTTGTTCGCGAATACGGCGGACATGGAATTGGAAGAGCCTTCCACGAAGACCCACACGTCAGTCACTTCGGCCGCCCTGGAACAGGTCCAGAGATTAAACCAGGAATGGTCTTCACGATCGAGCCCATGGTCAACCAAGGAAAACGCAATGTCGTTCTCCTCGAAGACGACTGGACCGTCGAAACAGAAGACAATAAGCTCTCCGCCCAATTCGAACACACCATCGCCGTTCATGAAGATAAAGTCGAGATTTTAACTCTACCTACTGGTTTCACTGGCGAACGCTACGCTTGGCGGAAGTAGAACTAGACTATCGACTTTACCATGAAAGCTTTTTCCTCTTTCTTTGCTTTCAATAAGAGAAAAGCAGGGCTTTTTATCTTCGCAACACTGCTTTCATATCTAATTCCCAAAACATCCGAAATTTGTAGCATGGGTGACGGTGGAGTTGCCTGTAACCAAGAACCTATCTCAGGATTTGGACTCCCTATATTTTTCGGAGAATCATTTTCTGGAGATGCAATTACGGTAGGCTTTTACCCCTTAGAGTTTGCTCAAAACATCCTCATATATTACCCGCTTGTCTGCTTACTTTTTTTTATTTGCAGCCCCAAAAAACAATGTCGTAAAACTAAGACTAAAAACTAAGTTGTAAACCGACACCCGTCGTAGAACTTACGGGGTCAAAAGCTGGGTAAACACTCCACGCCGGAGCCGCAGTGGCCTGGCCCAAAGCCCCTGCCACATACACTTCGCCCTCTTTAAGGTCGAGATGAGCTTTAGGAGGCGGGACCTGGCTGACGTTATAGGTCAAATACAGTGCTGATGCGATCATGCCGATACCAGCACCAATTGTGATATTTCGGATGTTGTCCTGAGGTCTGTCGTAGAAAGAAAGAGTAGAAAGACCAAGGATTCCGCCTACAAGGCCGGCCATCAAGATGCCACCAATGGCCTGCCGCGGCTCCATGCCCTCAGGATAGGCCGTATTCTGCTGTGCATTGGACTTTGGAGATACGAAAATAGCCGCAGCAAAAACGGTCAATAACAAGACTTTACTCAGCTTTTCCTTCACAAACGTCATAGCTTGTCCTACTTTATAAGGCCAAAGGAGTCTTGCCAAGTCTCCAGGGAGAATAGATCATGAACGCTAAGGAATTTGCCAGTTACTTCGACCACACCCTTCTCAAGTCAGAGGGTTCGGCAACTCAGATCCAAAAGCTCTGCCAAGAAGCACGAGAGAATGGATTTGCCACCGTTTGCATCAACCCCTACTGGCTTCCACTCGCAGCAAAGGAATTATCTGGCTCCTCCACAGTTCCCATTACCGTCGTAGGATTCCCGCTTGGCGCAAGCACGACAAGCACCAAAGTATTTGAAACGAAAAATGCGATCGAGCTCGGCGCGAAAGAAATCGACATGGTCATCAATATCGGTCTCGTGAAGTCTGGCAACTATCAAATGTGCGGCAAAGATATCGAAGCGGTTTATGTGGCCTGCAACGGAATTCCACTAAAAGTCATTCTAGAAACTAGCCTTTTAGAAAACGATGAGATCACACGCATCTCGAAAATCTGCAGTGAAATTGGCGTAGCTTTCGTAAAAACCAGCACTGGCTTTGGGTCACGTGGCGCGAGTGTCGAAGACATCAAACTTATGAAGGCTGCTATTAGTGACAAAGTCAAAATCAAAGCTAGTGGCGGCATTAGAACTCTAGAAGATGCCGAAAAAATGATTGCAGCTGGCGCTCACCGAGTTGGCGCCTCCGCGAGCGTAGGCATATTGAAAGAGTGGATTGAAAAACATGGGGACGAAAAATGACTGCTAAACAATACAACAGAGTCGCCCTCATCGTTCTAGACTCCGTGGGCTGTGGAGCCTCTGCCGACGCAGAACGCTTCGGCGATGCAGGCACAAACACCATCGGCCACATTGCCAAATGGTGCAAAGACAATAACAAAAATTTTTCCCTCCCCAATCTATCAAAGTGGGGACTAGGACAAATCATTGAAGCACCTGGCATTGAAAAAGTCACAAGCCCAAAAGCCTCAACAGCTCACATGATTGAAGTATCCCCAGGCAAAGATACAACAACTGGGCACTGGGAAATAGCTGGCACTCCGCTCACGAAAGACTTTCCAGTTTATCCAGAAGGCTTCGACGAAAAGATTCTCCAGCAATGGGCCGACGAGAACAATCTTCCAGGCTGGCTCCTTAACGGAGTAGGTTCAGGAACTCTTGTCATCAATGAATACGGCGAAGAACACATCAAAAGCGGCAAGCCTATTGTCTACACTTCTGCAGACAGCGTCTGGCAAATAGCAGCTCACGAAACTCACTTCGGCCTCGAGAAACTTCATGATATTTGTAGATCCGCACGTAAGTACGCAGACAAGCTCGGCCTAGGAAGAGTCATCGCAAGACCCTTCATTGGAGAGAGTCCTGCCGACTTTGCTCGCACGGAAAATCGTCGTGACTACAGCGAGATGCCTCCAGAACCGAACATGCTCGATGCTATGGCAAAAAATGGGTTCTTCACAGGCGGTGTTGGGAAGATTGAGGATATCTTTGCTCACCGTTCGATTTCGTTGTCCGATCACACGGGACGGAACGAGACGAGCCAAGAAGCCACGTTAAAAATGCTTCGCGAAACTGAAGGCCAGAAAGGCCTTGTCTTCACGAACCTCATTGACTTCGACATGCTTTACGGACACCGCAGAGATCCGGCGGGCTACGCAGACTGCCTGATGGCCTTCGATAAATACCTTCCCGATCTGGAAAAAACTGCCGGTGAAAATGACCTTGTGATTTTAACAGCCGATCATGGCAATGACCCCACTCACACAGGGACAGATCACACGCGCGAGCATGTGCCCCTCCTCTTCTGGTCCCCAAGTAGCGAATTCAAACCGGTAGATCTCGGCGGGCTAAAGGGCTTCCATCACGTCGCCAGACTTTGCATGGACGCCCTGGGTCTCGACCCCGCTCAGGTGCCCACACTTAAAAACACACAATCTATGCTAGGAAAGTCATAGGCGACGAATGAAACCAGTATCAGAAATCATACGAAAAAAACGCGAAGGCCAAGAGCTTCTTCCTGATGAGCTTGAATTCCTCGTCAAAGGCTTTGCCGATGGCAGCATTCCCGACTACCAAATCAGCGCTTGGCTTATGGCGAGCTTTTTGTGTGGGATGAGCACGAGCGAAACCTTAACGCTCACAACATTGATGCGCAATTCTGGCAAGACCATGAACTGGCGAAAAATGAGTTCCAATTTCGAGAACGAAAAATTTGCTGACAAGCATTCCACAGGCGGAGTCGGAGACAAAGTTTCCCTGATTCTAGCCCCACTGGCCGTTTGCTTCGGAATGAAAGTTCCTATGATGAGCGGTAGAGGACTCGGCCACACGGGTGGAACTGTCGACAAGCTGGAATCGATCCCAGGTTTCACCATGTATCCCACGGAAGCCATGATGCTCAAGAACCTAGACGAAATTGGCACCATCATGATGGCCCAAAGCAATGATCTTTGCCCCGCCGATAAAAAGCTTTATTCACTTCGCGACGTCACCGCCACTATCGAGAGTGTGCCTCTCATCACAGCTTCTATTGTTTCCAAGAAGTGGGCTGAAGGCATCGATGCCATTGTCTACGACGTGAAATGTGGAAGCGCCGCCTTCATGTCTGATGTCGGCGATGCTAAACGACTATCTGAGTCTTTAGTGAAAGTTTCCTCCCAAGCGGGCATGGCCTCAAGCGCGATGATCACCCGAATGGAAGAGCCACTCGGGTCTATGATCGGAAATGCCATGGAAGTCGAAGAGTCTCTTTGGATTCTTTCAGACGAATACCCTTCCGAACTCCACAGAAAAATCTGTGAGCCACTCAAAGAACTTTGCTGTGACCTAACGGTTGAAATGGCTATGCTCTCTGGATTGCAAAGCGATCGTGAAAAAGCAAAAGCAGAAGCTCTTAAATTTATTTCGGAGAAAAAAGCGCTAGAAGTCTTCAGCCGAATGGCCGTTGCTCAAGGAGCCGCCAAGAATTTTCGCGATGCACTACCAAAAGCTGAATTCATCATGGATATTACCGCGGAGAAAGACGGGACACTTGCAGCAATTGATTCAAGATCTCTGGGAGTCATTGGCCTCGACATTGGTGTTGGTCGCAAACGTGCGGAAGACCCAGTCGACCCCAAAGTCGGATTTGAAGTGCTTTCTCAAGTGGGGCAAAAGATTAGCAAGGGCGACGTTCTTTGCAGAATCCACGCAAGAGATAAAGCCCAAGCCGAAAGCATCTATGCTGGTGTCCAACAAAGCTTCCAGATGATCCTGCCAACAACATCCGTTTCTACTATTGGCAAGCAACACTTATTTATCGACCGCATTCGAAAAGAAAATTTAGAATAGGAAATCCAAACCATGATTAGCGACATTTCATTTAGTCTCAAAAAATTGCTCGAAGAAAAATCAATCCCCGCTCCGAATCTGCACATTGTTCTTGGATCCGGCCTTGCGCCCACCTTCGAGCAGATCGATACCCCGGCCCCCTTCGAGAAAATCGCTGAAATTGACTTCACCCAAGTCGCCGGCCTACTGCCAAGCTCTGTTGCGGGCCACAAAGGCAGCTACCGTATTTTCAAAAACACAAAGACTGACACGACTTTGAGCTTTCAAACGGGGCGCCTTCACGGCTACGAAGGTCACGACCCCAAGGTCGTCGTTCAACCTCTTGTGCAAATGGCACTAGCTGGAACTTCTAATTTTCTACTAACCAATGCCAGTGGTTCACTGAATCCTGACTTTCATGCAGGCTCAATGATGATCATCGAAGACCAAGTGAACTTCACAGGGCAGAACCCACTGCATGGTGTGAATTCCGTCGATGCCCACGGAAAAGAATATGGCCCAAGATTTCCGGACATGAGCCAGGGCTTCCACAAAGAACTTACGGCCCAGCTAGAAACCACCCTAAAATCTGCGGGCCTCACCCCGCACAAAGGCACTTACCTTGGGGTGAACGGCCCTAATTTTGAAACTCCAGCGGAAGTAAAGCTGTTTTCCTCGTGGGGAATGGGTGCTGTAGGCATGTCCACAGTTTGGGAGAGCATTGCGCTTAATTACCTTGGCAAAAAAGTTTGCGGACTTTCTTTCATCTCCAACATGGGTTGTGGACTCGTCTCAGGCTCCGCCCTATCTCATGCAGAAGTCGAAGAAGAAGCACGCAAAAGCTCTCCCGAGATTTTGCGGACGCTCTTTAAATTTGCTGAGAATTTACAGCCATAAAGGCCATCACTATAACAACTAGAAATCCAAGGATGGCGCAGGCGAACATAAAGCGCCATGCTAAGATCAACCTCTTTAAGCCCGGAGCGAGCTCAACTCGTGCAGGCAAAGCCAAGAAGCGAAAAAGATTGAAAGCCTTTTTCGGCATCACATCGAGAAAGGATTCGGGAAGTTTGAGTTCCCTGCAAATGAGCGGATATCTTCGTGAGATATGCGATATCAACCAAAACGTGTAGGCATTGTAAAAAAAGACCATCATAAAAACGGCCACAAAAGCAAGCATCAAGCCTTGAGACATAAGAATCCTTTATCTCAAAACGTATCGTCAGGAGGCATGACGATCTTGCCCTCAATGCCTTCAGGTTGGATGATGCTTTGATTCGGTTTTTTGCTACTGCCCTTAAACATCAAGAAATAAGTCATAAAGCCGACGAGAAATCCGCAGAGAAAGAGTGAACCGGTTAGAAAATACAACGTCACTTCTCGCTTCCAGAAAAGTAGCTTAAGCTCCAGAACCGAGTCATTCTGCAAAAAGACCGCAAAGGAAACGACCACCAAGATCAGAAAAATCAATCTTATAAATTTGCGTATGATATCCATCTAAAGCCTCTGCCCCTACATTGACACAAAGAACCCACTCCCGACAAGCCATAATAAGTCATTGATATTCACGAATTTACCCGATAACTTCGCCCGCATGTCTGCAAAAGCCGATTTACTCATCAAAGCCAAAAACATCACCACTCTTGATCCTGCTAGAGACTTCGTCGAAAAAGATCTTTGCATCGCCATTACGGGCGATACGATTTCCTACATCGGCAAAGCTGATGGAGCCCCTGACGCCACAAACACCATCGACTACAAGGATCACTGGGTGATGCCAGGCCTGATCAATGCACACACTCACTTGCCGATGACACTACTAAGAGGCTTTTCGGACGACGTGCCACTCAAAGATTGGCTTGAAAAACACATTTTCCCGGCCGAAGGGCGCCTAGTAAGTCCGGAGTTTTGTAGGCTGGGATCCAAGATCGCAGCCCTTGAGGCGATGCTCTCGGGAACCACAACCGTTTGTGACATGTATTACTTCGAGCCGGACATCGCAGATGTTATGGATCAATCAGGCATGAAAGCTTTCCTCGGCCAATCCTTCATAGACTTCCCAGCGCCAGACAACAAAAAGCAAGATGGCAATGACTACAAACTTCTAGAAGAACTCATCGAGAGATATGGCAGCCATTCAAGAATTCATCCGGTCGTAGCGCCACACGCACCTTACACTTGCGGCGATGAAACCCTCAAAGCCACAGCGGCCTTCGCCAAGAAGCACAACTTGCTCTACAGCATTCACGTCTCAGAAACTGATTTCGAAATGAAGCAATCTCAAGAGCAATATGGAATGACCCCTGTTGCGCGTCTTCAAAAGCTCGGTGTCTTCGAGACACGCTCAGTCTTCGCCCATTGTGTTCACGTCACTGACGACGACATTAAGATTATGGCGAAGAGTCCGACAGCCGTGATCTACAATCCTGAATCGAATATGAAACTGGGCTCTGGTGCTGCCCGTATCCGCAAGATGCTGGATGAAGGTGTTCTTGTGGGCCTAGGAACAGATGGCTGCGCCTCCAATAACGACCTCAACATGTTTGGCGAAATGAACACTGGGGCGAAACTTCAAAAAGTTTCCCTCGCAGACAATGCCGCCATCACCGCAAAAGAAATGCTCATCATGGCAACACGCGATGGAGCCAAGGCTCTCGGCCTACAAGATACAGGCTATCTTGCTGTTGGTAAAAAAGCAGACATCATTAGCGTGAACCTTCGCCACTCCAACCTTCAACCTGTGCATGACATTCCAAGCCTCATCTACTCAGTTCAGGGGCATGAAGTTCAGGACGTGTGGATCGACGGCAAGCAAACAGTGAAAGACCACAAATGTCTGACCATCGATCAAGACGCTGTGTTTGATGAGCTAGCTCATTATCGTGAGAGAATGGATTTTTAATCGAAACAGAACCCAAGAGTGCTGGAGCAAAGATATGTTCATAAAACCTAAGACCTTTAGCTTACTACTGCTACTTTCACTGGCCGCGTGCTCCAGCTCTCAAGACCTGATCTCGCCCTTTCCCTCGACGGTCGAAGGACTTAGCATTCCGAACTCTCATCTGCTGGATAGCACAAAGCCTAGCTTCGACCAGAAGGACAAACTCGTCATTCGCGGCATGCGCCCGCGCAAGTTAGAACAAGTCAAAGAGCTCCAAAGCATGGGAGTCGAAACCATTATTAATTTTCGAGCAGCAGGATCTCACTCCGAGGACACAGAAGCTGAAAAAAACCTTTTGAGTGAGGCCGGCTGGGACCTGAACGGATTTCATCACATTGAGTTTCCCTGGAGAAATATCAAGGATTTCACAAAAGCCTGTGAGATGACAGTATCCGCGCTTAAAAAAATGAGGGACTCAGAGGGTAGCGTTTTTGTTCACTGCACCGTGGGGGAAGATCGAACCGGGCTACTCTCGGGAATTTATCGAATGGTCTTTCAAGGATGGAATAGCAACAGAGCTTTCTCTCAAGAAATGTGTGGTCATGGATTTGCCGAATCAAACCCGCAGAAACCAGCCTTTGTTTCATCCGCCGTTCGCGAAAGCCTAACACCCTTGTTTTTTGCGATGGCGTCTGAAGTTGAAAAAAAGAATCTCAACTCTAGAACGCTGGATCCTGCCATATGTCAGAGCTCGACATTCCAAAATCTTTCAATAAAAGCGAAAGAAGGAAGCCTCGTCGAAACTAGAACATGCTCCGCCCTACAGGGATCAGCTTTATAGCTTTCCGCCTAGAGAAATAGCGCCCTCGAAAACTCGCTCGTGCTGGGCAGAAAAAACATAACCAAATTCTATTCCCAGGAACGCTCTGGTGCCGTGAATGCGGCTCCCAAGCTTTAACGACTGTATTTGAGTTTGAGGGTCAGCATAAATGCTCATTCGGTAACCTAAATAGGGCTCCATCACTTCCCACCTTCTGCCGACGCTAGCCCCAAAAGTCAGAACATCAGTCCAGACTCTCTCGTCGGTAAGTTCCCCGACAGCGTAAGATCCCGGCTTCAAGCTGGCTTTCGCAATTCCACCAAGCAAAGAGAAGGCAAGCGGGTGCTTTATTGAGCTTAAAACACCCCACCGAACTATCCCCCCGATATTCGCACCGTCGACTCGCATTCTAAATTCATATCGATCTCGAAAACCATAAGCAAAACCCAAAATACCATCAACGTCCTGGAGGCTGTTGAATGATCGACCGATAAACACCTCTTTTTTCCCTGCGGGAATAACATCCGCCGGAAGCAAATGAGAATGCGTTCCACAAGACATAATTCCCACAAAAAGGAAAAGCAGTGCGATTCGATAAAGTGGCGATAGAGAAAAATGATTCACGACAGCAGATCCATAATATCTGCCCTGGTCAACGAAAGTGCCGCCCCACCTTCATCGAGAACCGCTCGCGCCAAATCTTTTTTCTTCTCCTGAAGTTCGAGAATTTTTTCCTCAAGTGTGTCTTTAGCCACAAGCCTATGAACGATCACTGGGTTCTTCTGGCCAATGCGGTAGGCACGGTCAGCGGCCTGGTCTTCTACCGAGGGGTTCCACCACGGGTCCGTAATGAAGACATGGTCTGCGGCCGTGAGATTGAGACCCACGCCTCCAGCCTTCAAAGATATAAGCATCACAGATTCGGAGTCACCACTTTGGAAGCGATCCACAATGTCTTGACGATTTCGGGTGCTTCCATCGATGCGGGAATATTTGATTCCTTTTTCGACGAGGCTTTTCTGGATGAGGTCCAGAAAAGACGTCCATTGAGAGAAAACAAGGCTTCGATGTCCACCATCAATAGACTCCTCGATCGTTTCGACAAGTAAATCAAGTTTTGAAGAAGTCAAAATCTCACCAGCCTCTGCAGCCCCTGGGATCATCGCACGGTGGCAACAAGTCTGGCGAAGACGAAGAATCAACTCAAGCGCCTGCATGATGTTGCCGCCATCTTCAAGGTTGGCAAGAACTTCCTTCCGGGTTGAGGCCATAAGTGTATTGTAGAAATCTCTCTCATCAGAAGTCAGCTCACAATTCAAAACAACTTCCGTTTTATCTGGGAGCTCTGTCGCTACTTCTTTTTTGAGTCGCCTCAGAATAAAGGGCTTAATCTTCCGCTTTAACTTCAGAGCCGCGTCCGCATCACCACGGGAAATCGTTCTGGAAAAACCTTCATCAAAATCTTTCAAGGTCCCAAGCATCCCTGGGTTGATAAAATGAAACTGACTCCAAAGATCTTTCAAGTGGTTCTCAACAGGCGTTCCTGTGAGCGTGACCCTAAACTCAGCCTTCATCGAATGAGCCGACTTGGCGACTTGGCTATCGGGATTCTTGATGACTTGTGCTTCATCAAGCACCATAATCTTCCAATCAAGCGCCTTAAGCTTCTCCGTGTCGAGCCTTAGCACTCCGTAGCTCGTCAGGACAACATCAGCATCTTCATCGAGCACACGATCACTACCGTAGAAATAGCTCACCTTCAGAGACGGCCGGAACTTCTTAAGTTCTGCGCCCCAGTTGTAAAGAACACTTGTTGGAGCCACAACCAAAGTGCGTTTTTCAAACAAGCACAACGTCTGCAATGTTTTACCTAGACCCATGTCATCGGCAAGCATCGCGCCCAAGCCAGATTTTTTGAGGAAGTTGAGCCAATCTACGCCCTTACGCTGATAGCTTCGAAGTTCAGCCTTCAAATCGGCAGGAAGCAAAGAGCTTTCAATACCAGTGAAGTTATCAGCAAGCTTCTTTAGTTCTTTTGTAGAGTCGGGAAGATCGACCCCAAGCTCATCACACAACGTAGCCATTTCAAGCTGCTCATGTTTTGGCAGAATCAACTTTGTTGCATCACGATGTTCTAGAAAACTCTGAACCCGACGTGCGTATTGGTCCATCCAATCCTTCGGAACCTGAGCCCAAGAGCCATCGAGTAGCGGCACGTATTCTTCATTCATTTCCCAGGCACTCAACACACGCTTGAAATCAATCTCTTGAGCTGCGCCATCAGCCGTGCCAGGCGCTAGAAACTTCATCGAGAAAACCACATTACCCGAAGCATCCCCCATCGCCTCAACCTGCGTTTGCACCTCAAGTAGTCTGCCCTTAGGAGAGAATAGCTCATAGGCATCACGCCCTCTAAAATCCCAATCTTTTAATTTTTTACAAAACTCTACCGCTTCACCATCCTGAAATTCGGCGTGCCTTGCGATCTGCAAATTCAATTCCCGAGAAAGCTTCTTTAAAAGCTCTCTCTCTTTGTCGACATTACGCTTAAGCCCATGCGCCTTCTTGCGATCTTTGAAATTGTCCCCCTGCGGAACGAGCTCCATAGTCTTGGGGTGCAGCCGAGCAATTTCAGGTTCCCCATAAACAAGATTGGCCACTACCGACAAACAATACCTGCCATCATGAAGCGTATCCTTCTCGAGCAAGAGATCAATACGAGGCTCGAGCCTCAAAGTTTGGGGGGCCTTGAGGCTCACAACATTAATAATAATTTTCTTCTCTAGACTAGGGATGACCTTGTTGAACAAAGTCCCCTCTCGCTCGGGCGGCCAGAAACTTCCCTCACCCTCGCATAGCTCTTGCTCTTCAGGGGTAAGAAACGTTGACTTCATTAAGTGAAGCTTATTCCCACACAAAGCGGCTCCGTGCCGGAATTGCACATCGATTTGATCATTCACCACCCGCCTGAGTCGGTAACCATCCGCTTCATCTTGACACTCGTATTTCGGAAGCAGCATCGAAGTCGACAACTCAATCGCTTTGCCATCTAAGAAAACTTTTTGATCTGGCTCGAAAGCCTTAAAGAGCGATTCAAGCCTGCTTCTCTCAAGCGCTTGTCCTCGATAAGTTTTCAAAACTTGCTCCACCTGAAAGTCTGCTTGAGACGCGATCACGTCCGGCATTCCTTTTTTTCGAGACCGCAAACTCTTAAAACTCAAGATCGTTCGATCCAATACTTCTAGGCCGTTTCCGAGGTCAATCATCCTCGCGAGAACCAGCTCTTTAAAGCGAGGACTTTGCATGGACTTAAAATGATATTCAATCTGAATGTGAGAACTCGGGCCAGCCCCCTTGGCCGCTTCTACAGGAGTCGACCCAGACTGGACCTTCTCCTGCTTCAGCATGATCACCGATGCCGCCACATGTTCACATGGACTCTCGTCTGAACCACAATCACAATCCCACTCGCCATCCTCTGGCCACAAAGTCACCTTCGGACTCACAGGCTTTGTCGGGATTCGAACGTGAATCACACACTCTTGGGGCGTCATCGTGGAGGCCATAAAGGTGCCATTGACCCTTGTAAGACGTACGCCTTGTGACCAAATCGCAGCTTCTGCCTCTTCTTGAACTTCTTTGAGAAATTTGGCGATCAATGCCGCAGGAAGATTTTTATCTTTAGGAGTGTCTAAGGCCATGATCGTCGCATGCCCTCAATTAATTTTTAGAATATTTTGCCGCGACTTTGAGAATCCATTCATGGAATTCTTTAGAAATACGACTTAGCGATTGCTGCCTATATGAAATATAAAGCTTGTTACTGAGCGAAGGATACTGCTTACTCTCGAGTGTGGCGAGCTCACCAGATTTAATCAAATCTTCAACCGCATGTTTGGGAGCGACGCAGACACCCATTCCATCTTTAAGCAATCTTCGGATCACAACATAGGAGTTCACGAGATGACGGTACTTAAACTTACGGCTGATCTTGGTGCCCTGTGCTTCAATCCAACTTTTGGCCCAAGACTCGCGAGAGAACGAATCACCATAACCAATCCAATTGACCTCTTCCCAATAGCGCTGATGCTCACCTTTTTTCTGAAGAACTTTCTCCAAATGATCGATGTGCTTTTGATGACCTACAGGAACGAGCTCTTCGTTCATCAATAGTTCTGAAACAATATTACTGTGTTCTACCTTTTTGGTTGTAATCGCAAGATCCACCCGCCCCGTCATCAATCGCTCAACAATGACTTCATTATCGAGAATTTCTAGGAATAGGCGAGAGTTTTCGTTCTTTTGACGAAAATCCTGAAAACGGTTGAGGAGCCAAAACTCCCCCACTCCTTCGACAGAAGCTAAAAATAATTTTGGCTTCGTGATGTTCTCTTCTTCTTTGGCATCTACAAGTAGCAACTCAAGTCGCTCAAGCATCGGGAGAAGTTTTTCGAAAAGATCTTGGCCGCGAGCCGTGAGAACATTACGCCTGCCACTTCTCTCAAAAAGAGAGAAGCCTAACTGTTTTTCTAAATTGCTAATCTGAAGTGATACCGCAGGCTGCGATAGCTTCAAGGCTTCAGCCGCTTCCGCGACAGAGCCCATCGATGCGACATAGGAAAATATCCGCAAACTTTGAACGCTGTAGTCAGATAGGTCTTTTAAAAACATGCTTCAATCGCTCCCGAGTAAGTATTAAAAAGTACTATGCCCAGAAGTCAGGCGTTTCTTTGCGCCAAACGAAATCCGCTCGGTCGGGGCCCGTCCCCAAACCCATCACAGGAACGCCCACATAATCTTCAATATGCTTAACGTAAGCCTCAAGCTCTGGAGAGAGAGTGTCTTTTGAACCTTCTTTATATACAGAGGTCCAGCCTTTGAACTCGGTATATTTGCCGTCAGCCCAAACATTTACAACAGGCTCATCACAAAGCACGTCGGCTTTCGTAAGAACGATTTGAGTGCAATCACTCAACCGTACAGCAAGCTTTAATTCATCAAGATTCAACCAGCCCACCCTGCGAGGACGGCCCGTAGTCGCACCGAACTCTCCGCCTTTGGCGCGAATTCTTTCGCCATCTTCGTTGTCTTGTTCAGTTTCAAAAGGACCGCTACCAACGCGAGTCATGTAAACTTTCGCCACGCCGATCACCTCGCCAAGGCGAGACATAGGGAATGGTGTTCCCGCGGATGCCGCAGCAGCGAGCGTGTTCGAAGAAGTCACAAACGGATAAGTTCCATGATCCAAATCAAGAAGCACACCTTGGGCGCCTTCAAGAACACATTTTTGATCTTTGGCTAGATCATAAAAAGGAGTCGCATCCCAGGCCACGTGATCACGGAAAGTGTCACGCGCACGAATCGCGACTTCTAGGTTTTCTTCTGTAGAACTTTCTTCGAGTCCCTGCTGAACGATCAACGCGTTGTAGGTGTCACAAAGAAACGCAACCTTGCCCTCGAGGCTATCGTCGAAAAGATCCGCAACACGAATGCCCACGCGATCCATTTTTGTTGAATAAGTGGGGCCAATCCCTTTACGAGTGGTGCCAATTCCTTTTTTGCCGCCCTCACGAGCTGCATCAAGTGCAACGTGAATAGGAAGCGTGAGGTGCGCCCTAAAATCGATCTTCAATCGGTCTTTATCAAGCGCTGATCCCGACTGAGCAATCTCCTTAAGCTCATTCTCGAGAGATTTAGGGTCAATCACACAACCTGCGCCGATGTAGTTTTTTACATGTGTGTAAAGAACCCCCGATGGCACAGAATGTGTCACAAGCTTTTTGCCGTTAAGCCAAAGCGTATGACCAGCATTGCTGCCGCCATTGAATCGAATAACCCATGAAGATTGGCGAGCTAAGGAGTCGGTGATTTTACCTTTACCCTCGTCGCCATATTGAAGACCTAATACAACTGGATGTCTCACGGCCTGAGGTCTATTCCGCAGGCCCCCTTAAGTCAAAGAGATTAGCGCACTTGTGCTACGCGTCATCACTATGAGAGGTCGTCTGTTAATAGATGCTCTTTGAGCTTCGACCGCAGACGAAGAACGGCTTGAGTGTGAAGCTGAGAAACTCGGCTTTCTGTGACCTCAAGGATCTCGCCAATTTCTTTGAGGTTCATGTCCTCGTAGTAATAAAGCGATAGAACCATTCGTTGTTTTTCAGGAAGCTCTTCGATGCTTTCTGCAAGCTGCTCCCTAAGCTCTGAGCCAGCGAGTTGAACCAAAGGGTTGGTGTCTTTACCGGCCTCCAACAGCCCCAGAAGACTTTTGCGGTCGCCGTTAGAAAAGCTTCCTACCTCATCAAGAGATAAAAGCGAAACTGATTTGCATTGATGCAAGGTCGCTTGGAATTCCTGGATATCCATTCCAAGATCCTTTGCCACCTCTTCTTCGGAAGCCATACGACCTAGCTTTTGCTCGAGCTTCGAAAACGATCTTTCGATGTTTTTTGCCTTTTCACGCATAGAGCGCGGGATCCAATCCTGTGCACGAAGTTCGTCAAGGATAGCTCCGCGCACCCGAAACTCAGCGTAGGTTTTAAACTTATTGTCACGTGCAGGATCGTACTTGTCGATCGCATCCATAAGACCAATCACACCAGCGCTCATCAGATCATCAAGTTCAATATTCGCAGGCAGTCGCACGGCTATTTTTTGCGCAACAAACTTCACAAGGGTGGAATACTCTCGAATGATGTCTTGTTTCTGATCATTCGTCAGTCTCTTTGAATTGGCTTTGTATTTTTTGATCAAAGCCTCGCTCGCATGATTCGCCATTTATGCACCCCTCAGAATTCCGCCTGTAGAAGCGGAACTTAATACTCTATTCTGAGGCTTCTCTTCGCGAGTACAAGCCAACAGTTTGTCGCCGAGACGGCTTAATGACGTTATGAACGGCGACTTCGGCGCCGAACGGAAAAGGGTCGCCTGACTTCGCACTGCTTTTGACACAGAGACGTCCTCGGGGAGCGATCCGAGGTAATCAATAGAGATATTTAGAAACTCGCTAGATACTTCTGTAAGCTTTCTAAACGCATCAATTCCATCAGCGGCACTCTGAGCTCGGTTGATCAAAAGGCGAAACTTTTTCTCCTGCCTCTCAGTGCTCATAACCTTTATCAGCGCATAGGCGTCGGCAAGCGCGGTCGGCTCAGGATGGGCCACAACCACAATATCATGGGCATATGAATTAAAGTTCAAGACATGGCTTCCGATCCCAGGTGCCGTATCAAAGATCACAATGTCATAGTCCTGCATGACTTCCTGGAGGCGATCCATCAACGCTCGTTGCTCGAACAAATCTAATTCTAGAAGTTTTCTTACCCCTGACGAGCTCGGCAAAAGATCAAAGCCCATGGGTGTCGCAACAAAAACATCTCTGATTCTTGTCTCACCATTCATCACGTCATCGAGCGTTTTATCAATTCGGCATCCCAGCAAAAGGTTTGCATTGCCTAAGCCAATATCCGCGTCGATCAAAAGAACTTTGAGCCCCTTTTTGGCATAGATGCTCGCTAAGTTTGTTGAAATGTTACTCTTACCCACACCACCCTTGCCACTAGTGATGCTTATGATTCTTGCTCTACGACTCGAGGTATTTATACCTGCGAGCATCCTCAATCTATCTGCTTGGTCCACGAAGCGCCTCCCCCTGCTAAATCCAAAATCAAATCCGCAACCCGTTCTTTAGTTGCCACTTCCATATCCTCTGGAACACGTTGCCCCATCGTGAAATAAGAAAGTGGTAGGTGCGATTTCGCTGCTAAGTTAAAAATATTCCCGTACATTTGTGTCTCATCGAGCTTGGTGAACACAAGGTAATCGGGCTCAAAAATCTTAAATCGTTTTACAGTATTCAAAAGATCAGAGTCTCTCGTCGTAGACGAAGCACAAAGATGAATCTCTGTTCGAATCGAGCGTAAGGTGTCCCGAAGTTCTGCGAGCTTCTGATCGTCGCGAGGACCAAAGCCAGCCGTATCAACCAGGACAACTTCGTCCGGACTCAGTCCGTCCTTCAAAGACTCTAAGGCCTCAGCATTCGGGCAAACCTCCAAAGGAATATTCAAGATATTTGCGTAAGTTTGAAGCTGCTCCACAGCTGCAATCTTAAAAGTATCTGTTGTCGCAAGGGTCACAGGACGCTTCTGATTAATCACAAGCTCTGCCGCAATCTTCGCGATGGTCGTCGTCTTACCAACTCCCGTTGGACCCAAGAAAGTAATGATACGTGGAGTTCCAGGAGAACGAAGTCTTTCCCCCAGGGAACGCGCCACACGAATTCTTCCCATCAAAACTCTAGCTAGCTGCAAACGCAGAAGGTCTTCACGAGTGATGTGCTCTCGAAGCATAACGGCCTTCAACTCATCTCCAACTTCCTTCACCAGGTCTTGAGCCATTCCTGCATCAAGTAGTTCCGCAATAAGCTTAGGGAGAACGCTAATAGGCGTGTTGCGCCCGTTAATCGCCTGCACGCCAACATGAGTGCGATGCTGCCCAGAGTCCTGACGAATTCTAGATCGGTCTACCGAGCGCATTGAAACTTGTTCGGCCGGAGATTCGTCATCATCAATGTCAATATATCGACGTTGAGTGATATCAGCTTTTTTATTAAGTGCCGCGACCTGCGCTGCCGTAGTAATGGAAGAGGTGTGAGCAACTCTTGCAGAACCAATCTGCGACTCTCGAGTTGGGGGAACCTTGCTAACGGAGTCGACGAAAGAATTCGCCTCTTGAAGTCTACGTTGTAACCTTGAACCGCTTAACACGTCATAGGCATTCGCCACTCTTCTGGCAGGTCGGCGCAAGAGTGCTTCACGTTGGGAGTCAGTAAGACCATACTCAGCGTCAGCTTTTCGACCAAGCGCTTCTTCGCTGACGGTCGCCGTAACTTCAACGGAGGCTTTATTCATAAGCCCCCAACCACCGCGGTTGTTCTTCGTCGACAAGATCACAGCTTCTGGGCCCAACTCACGTTTCACAACCTTAAGAGCTTCAGCTAGAGTCGGAGCTTCAAATTTTTTGACTTCCATCATTCTGTTATTACCTATCCATTAGCGTCAATTGTTCCCACACTTCGCACTCGAAGTTGGGGTTGTATCTCGTTATGAGACAACACAACTATATGAGGCAAGAATCGGTCCAACAGTCTCTTGACGTGATGGCGGATCATTGGCGTGACGAGAATTACTGGGGTTATTCCCTCCGACGTCAACTTCTCAACGAGCTGGGTTGCGGAAGGTATGATTTTTTTGACGAGTGCAGGCTCCACCAAAAATTGTGTCGCCGTAGATTTGTCACCCGGCTGAACGGCATTGATGAGTTGCTCTTCAACTTCTCTACTGAAGGTAACAAGTGGAAGCTCATCTTCTTCATCCAAGAGATCCGCAGTGATGCTACGCCCAAGCGAAGAGCGAACGGCCTCTGTTAGGTGATCAATATCTTTCCCGACGAGTGCTGCGTCGGCAAGAGACTCCAATATCGTTACGAGATCACGAATAGGTACTTGCTCTTGCACCAAGTTCTGAAGAACTTTGACCAGAACGCCCAAACTAATTTCTTTCGGAATAAGTTCATCAATGACCTTAGGATGGGTTCTATGAACCATATCAAGAAGTCCTTGGACCTCCTGTCTTCCGACAAGCTCATGAGAGTAGTTCTTAACAATTTCTGTAATATGTGTGGCAATGACCGTTGGAAGATCTACAACGGTGTATCCCGCAATCTGTGCCAGCTCTGAGTTGTTTTCATGAACCCACAAGGCATCCAAATCGAAGACAGGCTCTTTCGTTGGAACGCCCTCCACTTCTTCCACGACACCGCCTGGATCCATCGCCAGCACATGGTCAAGCATCAAGTCTCCTCGAGCAACCGGCGTGCCCTTAAGTTTCAGAACATACTCCCCAGGCTTCAGCTGGAGGTTGTCACGAATGGACATAGGAGGAACCACAACTCCCATATCCTGCGCAAAGCTTTTTCGAATGGATTGAATACGATCAAGCAAATCGCCCTTCGCGCTACCCTCAACAATTGAGATAAGGCCATAACCAACTTCAAGCTGAAGAACGTCAACAGCCGTTGGTGCATCTACCGTTTTCTCCTCAAACTCCAGCTCTTTGGCTGCGGCAGCATGATGTTTGCGCTCGGTCTCGTCCTTAAATTTGGTAATCATATACCCAGCGACCGCACATGATAAAGCAAGCACGAAGAAGGGAAAGAACGCTCCGCGAAGCATAAGCCCCATCACAAACATCGCACCTGAAAGAACATAAAGAACACGCTCATTGAGAAACAGCTGTCTACCCATCTCATCGCCAAGGCTCTCTCCAGCGCCAGCAGCTCTTGTGACAATCAAACCTGCAGCAACTGAAACGATAAGCGCGGGGATTTGAGAAACCAATCCGTCCCCAACTGTTAATAGAGTGTAGTTGTTAGCCGCAGTTGAAGCATCAAGACCGCGCTGGACCATTCCAATAATTAATCCACCAATGATGTTTACTAGTGTGACTAAGATACCTGCGATCGCATCACCGCGAACAAACTTAGAAGCACCATCCATAGCTCCGTAAAAATCTGCCTGTGCTTCGATTTCTTTTCGCCTAGTTCCAGCTTCTTTTTCATTTATGATGCCAGCGTTCAGATCCGCATCAATAGCCATTTGCTTACCAGGCAAAGCATCCAAGGTGAATCTAGCCGCAACTTCCGACACACGGCCCGAACCTTTCGTGATGACCACGAAGTTGATGATGATCAGAATGACGAAGGTGATAAAACCTACGACATAATTTCCGCCCACAACGAAGTTACCAACACTATCAATCAAAGATCCAGCAGCAGACGTTCCCATATGGCCATCAGAAAGAATCAAGCGAGTCGAGGCCACGTTAAGAGCCAAGCGGAAGAAAGTGACCATCAAGAGCAAACTTGGAAAGACTGAGAAATCTAACGGCTTTTTCGCATAGATAGAAAGAAGTAAAATTCCTAACGCAATTGCGATCGATATCACGAGGAACATGTCCAGAGCCCAAGCGGCCATCGGCATAATGATCAAGAGCATCAAGAAAATAATGCCAAAGCCCATCACCACTTCAGTGTTTTTGAATATTTTTAAGAATCCTGAGTTCATGAATCGTTCCTACCTTTTAAGCGATAAACATATGCCAAAACTTCTGCGACGGCGTTGTAGAGATCTTTCGAAATAAACTGTCCAATTTTAAGAGCCTTATATAAAGCTCGAGCTAATGGCACGTTCTCCACACAAGGCACGCCATTCTCTCGAGCGATTTTCTTGATCTTCTGAGCCATGTGATCCACGCCTTTAGCCACGACTCTTGGTGCGGCCATGTTTTCACGATCATAAACAAGCGCTACGGCAAAGTGAGTCGGGTTGGTAACAATAACGTCTGCAGTTTTGACCGCTTCCATCATCTTGGAAGTCGCAATTTGTCTCTGCATACTTCGGATACGAGCCTTGATCTGTGGGTTACCATCGATTTGCTTGCGCTCTTCGCGAACCTCTTGCTTGGTCATCATGATTTTCTTTTCGAAGCGATACTTCTGAAAACCGAAATCGATCAATGCAAGTATCGTCATGACTCCCGCAACGATAAACAAAGTGGTAATGATGTGATCGCCCAAATGAATGAGAATCTGATTCGTTTCAGCATCCCAAAGCTCGGCACTTTTTCCAATCCACTTTTCGAAAACGAAAAAGAGGATCACACCAACAAGAATCAATTTGATACTCGCTTTAAAGAGTTCAAAAATTCCATCTGGACTAAAGATTCGCTTAAGTCCGCCCAAAGGACTTAACTTCGTGAGGTCGAGCTCAAAAGGCTTCGTCGACCAAAGTATCCCGCCATGTTGAACAATGGTTCCTGCCACAGCAGAAACCACAACGACCAAGGACAAAGGCGCAAGAACGTATCCCATACCACTAATAGCAAAAGTGCTCATCGCAGAAATGGTCTCGGTATTCCAGTCTTGAACACCTAGACGACCTAGTTCGAGGAACGACGACTCAAACATGCTACTTAGGCCATTGAAGACCCATTTCGCAGATCCGTACATGACAGCAGTCGCCCCGAGCATAAGCACAGCTGAAACCAGTTCTTTGCTCTGCGCAACTTTGCCATCCTTGCGCATGTCCTCCCGTTTCTTGGGGGAGGCTTCTTCGGTTTTTTCTTCAAACCCATCTTCGTCAGCCATCTAGCGTGCCCCCAAGTAGCGGAGCCAGAGATATTGAGTCTCGGTTCCAGCGTTCATCAAACTTTTTAAAGCCTCTGCATACATCGGCAAAAGCATCATAAAAACAAAAACACCAACCCCAAGTGTGACTGGGATACTCACCATCCACACGTTAATCTGGGGAACAAATTTAGAGAGCACACCCATACCAGCCTGAAGAAGCATGACCACCACAAGCATTGGTCCGGCGAGCTTTAACATCCACACAAAGAAACTCTGCCCAACTGTCGACCACAGCAAGATTCCATCTGACGTTGAAGTAAGGTGAGCCCAAAAATCGACGAAGGTGAAGGTATAAGACTCCGCTAGAGCCTGGATGGTAAACCAATGGCCCCCGATAGAAAGGTAAATCATTAGCGCAAGCCATCCGTGCAAGGCGCCCCAAGCCGTGTCCGTCTCCTGAAAGTCAGGATTCACGAGCCCGCCCATAGAAAAACCCATCTGAGAACCAAGCCATGAAGCAGAAGCGATTGCAGAGCTAAAGATAAACTTCGCGAGAAAGCCCAGACCTATTCCGATGATAAATTCCTTCGAACAAAAGGCAACCAGCTCGGCCATTGTTGGCGGCTGAAGAATGGTCCAGGCTGGCAATTGAGGCTGAACCAAAGGATACAAAGCCATTGATATCGTTAAGGCGCCAGCAATACGAACCATCTGGGGGATATTCAGGGACATGACAAAGGGGAAGGCGAGCCAAAACGCAGTCACTCTAATGGATACTAGAGTGATCGCGATAATTGGTTCGAATAGTCCCAGTATGTCCATTCTTCTACCTAATGTGAACCGTTATGTTTTCGTAGAGCCCGCTTGTAAATGAGGTAAGAATTCGAATCATCCAAGGACCCATAATCAAAAGAGTTCCACCAATAGCAAGAATCTTGGGAATAAAAGTAAGAGTGGCTTCATTAATCTGAGTCAGGGCCTGAAAAATTGAAACGGCAAGACCCACAAGTAGCGCCACCATTAACAATGGCCCACCAACCATCAGCATGGCCGTCAACGCTTCTTTTCCTACGTCCAATACCCACAAGTCATTCATGATATTCTCTCCTTGCTTTCCGTGTTACCCGAAGCTCTTAACGATTGAGCCAACGATCAACTGCCATCCATCTACCAAGACAAACAACATAAGCTTAAACGGAAGTGATATGAGGACAGGGGGTAACATCATCATCCCCATTGCCATCAAAACTGATGCCACAACCATGTCTAGGACCAGGAAGGGCAGATAAATGATAAAGCCCATTTGAAAGGCGGTTTTTAATTCTGAAATCATAAATGCAGGGACCAAGGTCATGAATGAAACATTCTCAATACTTTGCATTTGATCTTTGCCTGTGAGCTTTAAAAACAATTCGATGTCTGCAGCACGAGTTTGAGCAAGCATGAATTCCCTGATGGGCGCTTGAGCTCGATCCAAACCAACTTGCTGGGTGATCTCACCCTTCATATAAGGCTGAAGCGCCTCATCATTGACCTTGGTAAAAGTCGGCCCCATGATCATGAAGGTCAAGAACAACGACAACCCTACAAGTAACTGATTGGGAGGCATCTGGTTCGTTCCAAGAGCATTCCTCAGAAACGAAAGAATCACGATGATTCGAGTGAAGGAAGTCATCATGATTAAAATCGCGGGAGCTAAAGTAAGAACCGTAAGAAGAAAAAGTACCTGTAAAACGTTTACGACTTCACCAGGGTTCTGGGCCTGAGAAATTCCTAATTGAATGCTGGGAATGCTAACTTGAGCGTTGGCTGTAGCCGCAAACACCGACATTCCCAAAAAACATAACAGGAAAACAAGCCACTCTTTTTTCATACTCGTGCAATCTCTCTTAATTTGTCGCCAAGCTGATCCTTGAGACTTGATGCCCCAGGACTATCTTCTCTATTTCGAAGAGAACTTTCGAACTCAATGTCTTCTTCAGTAATGTCATTATCAAATTCCGCAAGAAGATTGATATTCTGAGCTGTGGATCCGATAAGAAAGCTCTTATCTCCATACTTAACCACATGAAGAGTTCTCCCTTGGCCGATCACTCGGCTAGCTTCCATCTCGATTACAGATTTTGAAAGAGAAGTACCCTTGCGGCCTTTTTTTCCAAGGAACGGAAGGTTCTTGCCATAAAATCGCTTAGCCACATAGACCGCAGCTCCGAAAGTGAGCAGAACAATTCCAAGTGCCGTAAACATCTTGAAGCCGATTTCAACCATTGCCGGATCCATCGATTAGCCCAACTTCTCAATTCGCTCGATTGGCGAGATAATATCTGTCAAACGAATACCAAACTTCTCGTTTACAACAACAACTTCTCCACGGGCGACAAGCTTCTCGTTAACTAGAACCTCTAACGGCTCACCCGCCAGCTTACTAAGCTCAATCACAGATCCCTGGCCAAGCTGAAGTAAGTCATTCACGAGCATTCGAGTTCGCCCCAATTCGACACTCACCTTTAAAGGGATGTCTAGAATCAGATCGAGCTTCTTCATGCGCTCTTCAAGCTGAGCTTCGGGGCTGACGTGACCTTCTTGTACTTCTTCTTCGTATTCTTCGTTTATTTCTTCACTCATAATTTTCTCCTACGAATTTAATTCGTCCAACTGCCAATTTAGCTAAGGTCATCCAAAGCGTTGCCACGAGGAAGATGATCTTCCTCTTCTTCTGGCTTGTTAAGGAATTCTTTGTTTTTGTTTTCTACAACTTGTGTGAGCTGAACGGCTCGACTTCCACGACTTGCCCCGAAGAGCCCCCTAAAGCGCTCAACACCCTCAACCAAGACAGGAATTTCGGCCGTTGCATCTGTCTGCAAAGGGACAACATCCCCAATCTTGAGGTTTAGAATTTGTCTCATGGTGATCGTGTTGCTTCCAAGCTCAACTCGAACGTTTAGATCGGTTTCTTCAAGATGTCTGATCATCATATTCGACCAGTAGTAATCGGTTTCGACAGCCTCTTGTTGGAAGCCGCTAATCAGCTTTTGACGGATGGGCTCAAGAGTCGCAAACGGCATAACAATAGTGAGCGCACCTGAAACATTTTCAAGCTCGATACTAAATGTCGTCGCGATAACAATATCCGAAGGTGGCACAATTCCCACGAATTGTGGGTTTGTTTCAGTTCTCAAAAAGTTAATATTCATTGGAGTAACTGGAGCCCATGCTTTTTCAAGATCCGACAGCGCAGCAACAACCACTTTTTTAATGATACTAAGTTCGATTTGAGTAAATTCTTTACCCTCGATCTTCGTATAAGGACGATCTGTCCCCCCAAGGAAACTATCGATTAGGGCAAAAGCTAACTTAGATTCAAGAACTAAAATGCCCGAACCACGAAGGGATTCAAAACGAACCACGCTCATACAACTAGGAAGCGGGAGCGTGTTAATAAACTCACCAAACTTCATGGTGTCAGTCGCAGCAATACTTAAAGTTGCTAACTTACGAAGTTGTGATGTGAGATTCATGCGGAAGGCACGAATAAATCTTTCATACACAATATCAAGAGTGGGCATTCGCCCACGGATGATTTTATCCTGAGAGGTCAGGTCATAGGTAACAACCGATTCTTCTTCTTCGGATGCACTACCCGGCCCCTCCGTATCAACATCTCCACCAATTACGGCATTTAGGAGAGCGTCAACTTCTTTTTGCGATAATACGTTAGACACCCTTCCCCCTATTGAATGATGAACTGTGTAAAGTAGACATTCTTGATCTGCCCTTTGGTTAAATATCCGTTGATCTTATTTCTGATTTCTTCTCTTAAGAAATCTCGTCCATCAACGCTTGCAATTTGGTCGTAGGTTTTGCTCGAAAGCACCACGACGATAAAGTCGCGAATTCTTGGCCTTAATCTAGTGATTTCTTCTTTCACGAAGTCGTCAGCAACTTCGATCTCAACATCCACTTTCGCGAATCTCGATCCAGAGCTGTCGGCAAGATTCACGGTGAACGATTCTTTTACGAACTTAGACGCGCCAGCCTCGACAGCCTCAGCACCTTCAGCCGCGTTTCCAGCATCCGTCGCTTGCTTGACATCGTTGAGGGTCACTTCAGATTTATGCTTGGAGAGGTTCATCCACACGAGAGCAGCAATCGCCCCAAGAACGATGATGTTGAGCGCCAAAACCATGACGACCATTTTTTGAGAAGGTCCGCCAGCGGAGCCATCAGACTTTTGACCGTCTGACTTTTTCTTGACGCTTACTTCGCCATCTTCGCCTTCGACTTGCTCCCCGTCGAGCTCTTCGTCAGCTTCAGCTTCATTTGCTTCTAATTCTTGATCTTCGTCAGCCACGTTAGCCCTCCCCGCACTTAAAGTTGCAACGCCCGTGCCACCTTTTCGGAGACACGGGCTGTTGCTAAGTATTTAAGTACTTAATGGGATGCGCCAAACTAATTTTGACTGCATGGATTACAAAAAATTGGCGAAGAGCCCCGATGCTAATTGCGAGACTCTTCTAATTGTTCACTCCCGCCAATTGGCCGTCAGCCAAGAGGCGAAAGAGCCAGATTATTATCGTTTCAAGCTAATGATGTCTTGAAGTAGTTCATCACTAGTCGTCACAGTTTTGGCATTCGCCTGGAAGTTTCTCTGAGTACGAATCATGTCAACGAATTCTGAGGCAATATCAACGTTTGAGTTCTCAAGCGTCTTAGTCAAAAGACCACCGCGGCCACCAGTTCCAGCCTCACCAACAGTTGGCGAACCAGAGCGAACGGCTTCTTGGTAGCGGTTCTGACCAAGCTTGTAGAGACCTTCGTTGTTTTCGAACTTAGCCAAAGCAATCTTAGCAAGCGGCTTCGTGATACCGTTGCTGTAAGAACCCGAGACAGTTCCCGACTCATCAACTGAGAAGTTTGTTAGAGTTCCACCTGAGTAACCATCTTGAATCTGACGGAAGACCTGAGAATCAGAACCATACTGAGTCGAGCCCTGTGCCCCAGTTCCATTACGTGTCTCAATAGCATCACCAAAGTACCAATCTACTTCTTGGTTCGACTTTGCTCCTCGGAATGATACATTCGAGTTGATCAGTTCATCTTTAACCAATTTGCCATCGTCGTTGAAGGTTAATTTGCCTGAAGCAATCTCTTGGGGCGTCCCATCTTCTCCGCCTTGAAGTACCGCTCCGTCGGCAGAGGCATGCCAGCTCCACTCTTGAGGTCCAGTCTTGAAAAAGTGCATGTCAACCGAGCGACTTGTCCCAGTTGTATCATAAACCCTGACTGTTGATGAAAGGTCTGCTACTTCATCAGCAGTCTTGAGATCGAATGGCTGCGGATTTATTTTTGCTCTAGAATCCAAGTTAGAGTCAACTCGGATCTGCTTGGTACCCATTGCAGGAATGGTATTTGAGCTAAAGGTTACTTCATCGACATCGCCCTCAATTTTTCCAGTGGTATCGTTAAGTTTGTATCCTTGAACAAGCTGTCCATCTGAAGTGCTTAAACGCCCCTTATCATCAAATCGAAAGCTTCCATCTCGAGTGTATGAAATCTGTCCATTTCCTGAAGGATTCTTCAAGACGAAGAACCCATCCCCACGAATCGCCATGTCGGCATCACGTGATGAAGTGGTTAAGTCACCTTGTTGAAAAATTGATGTCACACCCGCGACACGAACACCACGTCCGATTTGGTTGCCGCCAAGGATCCCCTTAAGGTTGGTTGCGATAACGTCCTGGAATTCTGCTCTACTTGATTTGAAACCTGTGGTACCAGCGTTGGCGATGTTGTCACCAATAATACCCATGGCTGTTCCTTGTGCGCGAAGACCAGATACACCTGTGTTTAGACTTGCTAAAATACTCATATTACTTCCCTCTCCTATTGTATAAAAATACTGCTTAGAAATTTTGAGAGTGTGGGTGAATCCATCATTCATCACCCGAGGAAAGCTTCGCAGTGTTCGACTGCGTCCAGCTTGGTTTTCTCTCTCTAATTTCTTCCCTAAAATTTAGATCATTATTGTACTGTCTATGTTTGTAAAAATATTTTCCTTTAAACTTTCACGATCAACTGCCGTTAT
>CAZXHL010000003.1:46477-59047 GCA_964640545.1 uncultured Bacteriovorax sp.
CCTAAGCGGCCATTGTTCAGCAGGTCTTGAGTGAGACCCACATTTTTCGTTTCCATATCCTATCCTTTCTTTCTTCCCTCCTTTTAATTTTAGCAGAGATTTCTCCCTACTTTCATTTCCTAATTTTTTTTGCGTATACCGCGGTCGTCAAAACATGACGTTTAGTCATCTTTTGCCGGCCACGCGGGCTATCGCATGAAGATAGGCATCATCGGATTCAAACGATTCCCCTCGATCGAATCCTCACTACGAAGAGCTTTGGCTACCTCATCGCTGATATTCACTTTCGGTTCAGCTTTTTTGGCAGCAGCGTCATCGACCTTGCCTACATCTGAATTAGATACAGGATTCGTGCCAGCCGGTTTTCTGTCTTTTGTGGCAGAATTTAGTTGAGCAGTTTGTTCACCTTGCTCCAAAGTTTCCTTCACCGTGGTCACTTCGTTCATGTTCACCTTACGGTCGCCAACAAGTAGGAAGGTATCTCCACCTGACTTCGTAATTCCACTGACACGTCCCTCGAGCTTGGTGTCAATGTTAATGGCATTTCCTTCTTTGTCATTCGCTTTAATGGCGTAGAAATATCGACCAGACATGGCTGGCTGTCCGTCAGCCGTAGCACCATCCCATCTAACGGCAACCTTCCCCTCGGTATGGCTCTCAAGATCGAGTTCTTTAACTAGCTCCCCAGCTTCATCAAGAATTTGTACTTTCACAGTAGAGGCATCTTTCGGAAGATCAAAATCAAATTCTGTTGCTGACAACTTATCGTGGAATAGAGAGGCACGATCTGCACTCACTGTCTTTCCGATCATGCTGTAGGCAATCTGCGAGCGATCGTCAGTCCGAGCGAGCATTTTCTCGAGATATTGATTCGTAGTCACGGATTGCTCGATCTGGGTGAACATGGCCATCTGCTGAGCCATCTTTTCATTATCAACAGGACTCGTTGGATCTTGGTACTTGAGCTGAGTCATGAACATCTTTAAAAAAGCATCTTTATCGAGCTTCTTTTTGGTTGTCTCGGCAAACGGATCTTTAACGGTAGTAACGCCAGTCAACTGGTTGAGCTTATCGCCTACATTGTTCCGCGTAGGAGCCGACTTCTGTTCCGGCGCAGCCGGAGCTCCAGGCCTTGATGCCCACTCCGTCTTGATCTTCATACTATTTCCACCGTCGATACTCGTCATACGTTTTCCTTTTCTTTTATTCTAAGGAAGGGCCCCATCCCCTAAAGACGGGACCCCTATAAAAAATTATGCACTTTGCCTAAGATTGATGAACTGTTGCCACTGAGTCATGGCTTGCTCACGCTTCTCATCTCTAGCGAACTCCTTCGATTGGCCCATATTCTGGCTTTGCTCAGCAGATGCCACCTCACTCAAATGCGAGTGTTGGGTGTTCACCTGGTTCAAACTTTGCGAGAAAACTCTAGCCTCACCGCCGTCCACTTTGCTCATTGAACGGAGCATATCGTGACTCAATGAAGCTGCAGCTGAATCACTACTGATCTTCGCTTGATTCATTGCCTTGAAGTTCACACCAACGTCGAGAGCACCCAAGTCAACAACCTTTGCAAGCTTGTCCTGAAGTTGAGACTTCGAAGAATCCAGAATTGCCTGAGATTCAGGCCGCACGGCACGAATGTCCACATCAACCAAACCACGCTTGAGCGTAACTTTAATATCTAGCCCGCCAAGATCTTTAGATTCCATCTTCACTCTCAAGGTTTCCTGTCCTGAATTTTGAAGTTGGTCGACTTTTTCAGAGACGAAATCTGCCACTTCTTTCGATATCTTTGAGGTATCTACAGTGCTTGCAGAATTAGCCCCCGAAGCTTTCGAAGTTGCGATCTGCCCCAGCATGAAATCCTTCGCCAGCATCGCCTGGTCGGAAGACTCGTTCTTAGCTTCACTCTTTGACGCAACTTTTTGTTCAGGCTTGAGATCTGATGACTGCGAAAGCTCATTCGATCCTGCCTCAACTTTCGGCATAGAAACAACCTCTGGTTTTGCCTGAGCAAAACCTTCAAGCTTTTCGTCACGAAGTCCAGCCGGCAACGCAGCCGCCGCAGAACTCAAACCCTTTGCACTCACAATTTCAGACCCTGCGCCTGGAGCCTTCGAATCAAGAACTCTTTCACCAAGATCTTTCAACTGTAAGTTTTCTTGGGCCTGTAGCTTTTGTCCCACAACTGGGTCAGCCGATCCCTCGACTGAAACACTTTGAATCTCCTTTGAAGCCAAACCTTGAGACCATGCTGCGACACTCTCTAAGTTCATTTTCTCAGAACGTTGTCCCTGTTTTTGAGCAAGACTTAAAGCTGCAAGATTTTCACGGCTGTAAGCTTCCAAGCCATCAAGACCAATACCCATGCTTGGGCTTGGGCTTAAAACTCCATTTCCAGATAATATCTCAGTCTGCTTTCCTAAGAGCGCAGACTGTCCAACATCCATCTGATTTATCATTTCTACCGGAGTCTCGTTCGCCAAATTTGTCCCTTGCTTCATTGAAGCCGCAATCATCTCTCCACCTAAATTCGCTTGAGCAAGAATTTTCTGTCCATCGAGATTTGCCTGTCCAGGCATCTCAACTTCTTTTAACAAATTCTCTAGCGCTTCATCGGAGCCCATAGACATTTCGGCCGTTTCCATGCCCTCTACAAGACTCAAAAGGTTTCCAAACTCCTTGGAGCCGCCTTGACCTTGTGGTTGCACGACATCGACAGATCCAGCCTGCGGCATCATAGCAATATTTTGCGACATCATTAATGTACTTAAATCCATATTTTTTTCCTCCTTTCCTTCAGACTAACTTCCATCGTTAGGGCCTTTTCTGGTTTGGCCTTTCCTTTTCAATTCCTACTTCGAAGCCGGCTTTCTTTGTTTTGCCAATTTCGTCGAAAGCATCATCGCCTTGTTAGAATCCATTTTATCAAATATCGAAGCGACATTCTTCGCTTTAAGCGCCAGTAAAAGTTCTACTGCTAACGCATCGTCCATAACCGTCAATACTTCCGCAGCTTTTTGCGGCTTCATTGTTTCAAAGGTTTTCTTTAAACGCTCTTCCACAATTTTCCGACGCTTTTCTTGTTCTTTTTGATAAACATCATTTTTGGCTGTGAGGGTTTTAAATTCCGCAACGCGTTCTTTGACACTTTCTTCCTGCAAAGCAAGGCGTTGTTCCCACTCCTGTAATCGCACTTCCATAGCGGCAAGATTTTGTTCTTTTTCTTGTAGTGCTTTTGCGACAGCCTCTAGTTTTGTTAAGTCGGTTTCCTCATGGGCCATCGCCTCTTCAGGCTGTTTCACACCTTCTGCCGCATTTACCTTTTCAGGCATGGCATTGAAAGCAATTGCCACAAGTACCGCAAGAAAGGCTCCAACAATAAAGTTTGACCAAAGTGTTTTCATGCGCCCTTCCTTTCTTTCATTCGTCCCCAGTTTTCCGCGACCCAATCTTCGTCAGCTCGCTTGATTCTTCGCTTTTGCTCTTCCTCAAACCTAGCTCGTTGTTTTTCTTCGAGCTTTTCTACAGCCTTAAGCTCTTTACTGAGATGAGCCACCCAATCTCGATATTTTTCAACTTCTTGCTCTAGAAAAACTTTCTTTTCCCTAAGAACTCCAAGCTTTTGAGTCGACCCTTCAACAACAAAGGCTTCAAACATCAACAAAGCTCCCGTTGATGCCCCGCCCTCTGAGAAACAGGAGGTCATCGTCTCTTTTCGACCACTCGTTGTGCTCGATATCTCATCTTCTAACCGAAACAGATCGCCCTGGAGATCTGCAAGTTCGCGTTTAGCCAGCAGAACCTTTCTCTCCCGATACTTCTTCAGAACTTCTAGCGAGAATTTAAACGCCTTAGCCACGGAAGATGTCCTCCAACATTGCGTTTCGATCCATGTCAACTTCGCCCTCTAATGGCTGCTTCAAAAAATTAAGTAGCTTGGGATATTTCTCGATGGCATCATCCCAATCAGGATTATTACCTTTTCTATAACCACCGATGTTAATGAGGTCTTCAGCATCTTTATAAACGGAGAGTACCTTCCTCACTGCAGAGTCTAATTGCTTCTCTCTGTCAGAAAGAACGACTTGGTTTAAACGAGAAATACTTCCAAGAACATCGATAGCTGGGAAATGGTTTTTGTGTGCGAGATCTCTGGAAAGAACTATATGTCCATCAACAATAGATCGAACTGAGTCAGCGATCGGATCGTCGATGTCATTGCCTTCAACCAAAACTGTGTATAGTCCTGTTATGGACCCCCCTGAGCGCCGCGCACCAGCTCGCTCTAAAAGCTTTGGAAGGTGGCCAAAAACAGATGGAGTGTAACCCTTTGAAGTTGGAGGCTCCCCTGAAGCTAGGCCAATCTCTCTCAAAGCCATCGCGAATCGAGTTACGGAGTCCATCATCAACAAGACGTCCATCCCCTGATCCCTAAAATATTCCGCAATCGTCGTTGCAAGATAAGCCCCGCGCACTTTTAGGACTGGGCTTTCGTCGCTCGTAACCGCGACGACAATCGTATTTTTCATACCTTCTGGACCAAGGTCTCTCTCTAAGAACTCATTGACCTCACGACCACGTTCTCCAATGAGCGCAATCACGTTCAAGGACGCCTTAGAACGTTTTGCAATCATGCCCATTAATACAGACTTACCAACTCCCGAAGCGGCCATAACCGAAAGACGCTGCCCTTTGGCAAAGGGAATCGTAGAATCAATCGTGCGCACTCCTGTTTCAAGCTTTTCAGAAATACTCGCTCTCTCTTGCGGCTTAAGAGCGGGAGCCTTAATTTCTCGGATCTCAGGCCGGGCATCAATAGTTAAAGTATCCTCGACCTCAACACCACAAGGAATGATCTCTCCCTTTCCGTTGATGAGTCTTCCAATCATCGCTGGCCCTATAGAAACTTTGGCAGATTCAGATCTCTGTTCAATTCGAGTACCCATCGCGAGCCCCGCCGTTTCATCGAGAGGCATTAGCAAGGCGGTATTATCCCGGAAACCCACAATCTCAGCTTCAATTTCAGTCTTGTTCCTCTGAACAAGAGCACAAATGGAACCAATCGAAGCATTTGGCAAACTGCCCTCGACAATAGGTCCAAGTACTTTTTTAACTCGGCCGGATTCCTGAAAGAGATTGAGATAATCAAGTCCCTTTAGCTTCCGAGAAAAGTCAAAATTGAATCCACTCATTATTAAGTTCCTGTCATCCCTGATGGATCTTCATCATCAGACTTAACGTCTAGTTCCGGATAAATTTTTGTGAGCTCTTCCCTGAGTTTGCTCATCTTCTCATCAATGATTGAAGCAATTTCTCCGGAGCTGCTTTCTACAAGACAATCTCCCGCGCTCAGTGAAGGATCTAACTCGAAGGCAATACGGCCGCGATGAGCTACGTTCTTCATTTCTTTTTCAATGGTCTTAACAACCTCAAGGTCATCTGCGGAAAGCCAGATCCGGATGTCTTCTTCCTGCCCAATCTTTTCAAGAATCGCTTTTACGCTATGTGCAACTAACTCTCTATTACTACGAACTTGGTGGTCCACAACGGCTGAAGCCATCTTGAAAGCGAGATCCACAAGGCTCACCTCATACTGCTTCTCCATCTGTATGCGGCCCTCTTCGATAAGGCCTATCGTATAGCTTAGGGACTCATAAACAGCGGCTAGGCGTGCTTTCTCCGAATCATAGGCCTGCTTGCGCCCTTCTTCACTGCCCTTAGCAAAACCTTCGTCAAAAGCTTTTGAAGAAACTTCTTCACTAAGCTTTTCAAGCTCTGCATTGACCTTGTCATTGAAGCGTCGCTCTTCTTCTGCCTCAACACTTAGGTGGTCATGAACCATGTCCGACAATAAAAACCTAGCGTTCTTTGGAGAATTGAGATCCTTGCGAAACGTCGACTTAATGGATTGATAAGTCGGACGGTCGGCATCCCTGAGGTTGCGCATCTCAAACTTTGTGACTTCAGCCCCAGGAGGGATAAGCTTTTTATTAGACGAATCCGTCACCTGAGCCTCCTCTGTCTATGTAAATCTTACCTTCTTCTTCAAGTCTACGCGCAATAGATACCATCTGTTGTTGTGCGCCTTCGACATCCGAGACTCTGAGAGGCCCAAGTGTCTCCAAGTCATTCTGGATCATCTCCGCACCACGCTTCGACATATTTCGGAATATTTTGTCTCTGATTCCTTCAGGAGAAGTTTTAAGAGCCTTAAGAAGGATCTCGTTGTTAACTTCTTTTAGGATGAGCCCCATTCCTTTGTCGTCAACTTTGACAAGGTCTTCAAATACGAACATCAACTTACGAATTTCTTCTGCAAGTAACGGATCTTTTTCTTCGACTCTAGCCATAATGGATTGCTCTGTGGATTTGTCCATGAGGTTGAACATCTCTGCAACTGGCTCGACGCCTCCAAGCTGAGTCATTTCCATCGTACCCATAGCGGCAAGACCTTGCTTCAAGACCTCGTTCACTTGCTCGATGAGATCTGGACTGATGTAGTCAAGGTTCGACATCCTTAGTACAACCTCACCCTGAACGGAGTCCGGAAGGTTTCTTACAACTTCAGAGCGTTTATCCATAGGCAAGTGGGCCATGATCAACGCAATTGTCTGCGGATGCTCATTGACCAGGTAGTTAGACAGAGTTCTGGTATCAACCATCTCAAGTGCATCGAGAGTTTTTTGCTGCCCCTGAAGCCCGCCAGCTCCGAAGATAATCTTCGCGCGATCTTCACCCAGCGTCTCCAAGAACTTCTGCCTTGCTGCTTCACTCTCAAATATAACTTCGCTTTCTTCCGAAAGAATTCTATAGAACTCAGTAAGTGCTCTTTTAATAGTAGGCACAGGCATCTTTTTCATCTTACTCATTTGCTGGACCAGCCTACGAATATCATGATCCTTCATATTCTGAAGGATCGATGCTGCCGCCTCTTCTCCAATGGCGTTAAGAATCAATGCTCCTTTTTCAACTCCGTGCATTCCATCAAAACTGCCTCTCGGAGGTGCTTTTTTTACAGGTTTTTTTGGTGCCATTTCCCGCTCCCCCTATTTCTTCTTCGCTTCAGCGGCTTCAGATATTGCGATCCAATCGGAAAGAATCTGAGCGGCTTTGGCTGGTGCCATTTCAATCATTGATGTTACTTTCTGCTTCAAAAGCTCGCTCTCTGCTTTTTCGAGATCGATATTGTCATCAAGCATTGGTAAATTTGCCAATCCAGGAAGAGCCGAAGTTGAAGGGTCTGTCATTTCTTCAAGCTCTTCAACCGTGCGAGGTAGAACCGTTTCAACCTTCTCTACAGACATTCCAGTCACCCAGCGAACAAATGGGCGTACCACCATCATGAAGAAGACAAGAACAATTAATGCAACCGTTCCATAGCGGATGAGGGAATAAAGAAGATGTCTTCTTTCCTGTTGCGCGAGCATCTTGTCTGCTTCTTCAAAATCTTCTCTAGCAAATTGTGAATTCTCAATAGTCACGCTATCGCGATCAGGAACGAAGCCAATGGTATCTTTAACCAAGTTCTCAATACTCGCACGGGTTTCGGCGGTGATAGAAGCTGGAGCTCGAATTTCTTCTCCATTTTCTCCATTTTGCCCCTTGGTTCCGCCGTCAACCAAAACAGCGACGGTTAAACGCTTGATAGCTCCGAGCGCTTTTTCCTTGCGCCGAATTTTCGTAGAAACCTCATATGATGAACGGTCTCTGTTTTTGGAAATTCTTTGTGTTGCGGTAGCTGGGTTTGTGCTCGCAGGACCAGGAAGCGCACCTTCTGCCCCTGCCACACCACCAGCGGATCGATCTGCTTGCACGCTGTCCTCAACAATATTTTTCTCCGTTGCCGCAACCTGCTCAGGATCAACTAGCTTCTCCTCTTCTTGGAGCGGATCAAAGTCTAACTCAGCATTCACTCGAGCGACAACGTTATCTCGGCCGACAATGCGGCCCACAATATCTTCGATCTTGGATTCGAAATCCCTCTCAATAGTTTTCTGTCTTTCAAGCATGGTGGTCGACATAAGACTTTGAGCATCGCCATTACGACTTAGTGCCACACCGTTGCTATTCACAACTGTCACTCTCTCAGGCCTGAGACCTTCGACAGCAAACGCCACTAGGTTTTGAACTCCTTGAATCTCAGTTTGAGTTAGAACCTTCCCAAGCTGCATATCAACGACGACACTAGCCTTTGGGTCCTCAGTTTTTTCAAAAAAGTTCGATTTCGGAGGCATCGAAATATGGACGGTACTCTTCTTAATCGACTTAATTGTACTAATGGTTCGTGTTAGCTCACCTTGCATCGCCCGAACGTAGTTGATTCGCTGAACATAGCTTGAAGTTCCGAAGCTTTCTTTATCAAAAAGCTCCATGCCTGGCTTGTTTCCACCAGGAACACCTTTGATGGCGAGTTTCATCAATGTTGGTTGAATAAATTCTGGGGGGATCGAAATCTCCGCCCCATCAGGAGAAACCATATAAGGAATATTTTCTCCCTGCAGAATCTTCACAAGTTGAATCGACTGATCTGGTTGTAAGTCCGTATATAGAGGCTCATAGCTTTTTTCGCCAACCCAAACACCAAGAGCGACCAAGCATGTAATGGTTAAAACCGCGAGCGAAGAAATTCCAAGCTTTTTTCCAAAGCTTAGTTCTCTCCACTGGTCGTTTGCTTCATTCGCAATTTTTACTAACGATTCCCACATTTTTTAATTCCCAACCTCATTAAACTGGCATTCTGCTGACTTCTTGGTAAGCCTCAATGAGTTTTCCCCTCACTTGAGTAATTGTTCTCAACGCAAGATCTGCCTTTTCCATGGCGATCATTGTCTCATGAAGTGACCCTTTTCCAGCCGCAAAATTATTGGCGGCCTTGTCAGCACCTTTCTGTAAATCGTTTGTTGTTTCAAGGGCGCCTTTTAACGTTTCAAGGAACGATTTTGAGTCTTGTGAGCCCGCGCCCGCGCCAGCACCCGCCGACGAAGTTCCAACAGAAACCTCAGAGCGGCTACTCGCCACTTTGCTACCAGCTCCAAGCAATCGCTCCTGAAGCATTGAATTCAAATTGCCGAATCGAATATCAGACATTATCTACCAATCTCCAAAGCCTTAAGAGCCATTTGCTTAGTCGTTTGGAAAATATTGACGTTCGTTTGGAAGGCTCTATCTGCAGAAACCATGTTCGCCATTTCCTCAACAGGGTTTACGTTCGGATAGTAAACATATCCTTCCGCATCAGCTTCAGGATGCTCAGGTTTGTAGACGGCTCTTCCTCCAGATTGGTCCTCAACTATCGCGGACACCTGAACCTCTGTGTGGGTATTACTCTGCTCATCTAGAATTTCACCGAATTCACTCTCGTGAGCAACGGACTCAAGAACAACGTCTTTTCTTTTGTAAGGGCCAGAACCATCCGCACTCTTCAAAGTGTTAGCGTTAGCTACGTTACTTGCGATAGCATTCAGGCGAGTGCGTTCCGCGCTCAAAGCCGACCCCACCACATCCATTGTTTTAAATATATCCATAATCAACGCGCTCCTTCAGAAAGTACGTACCGCTGCATCGCAAATTTCTTATTGATCAACTGAATCGCGGTCTCATAGCCAATTGTGTTTTTTGCGAGCTCTGTTTGCTCACGCTCCATATTTACTGTGTTGCCGTTGCTTTTCATGGGGGCATCGGGGTCTTCATAAACAGATTCTGCAACACTAAGAGCGGCCCTGCGGATGGCTTCTTCTTGGGACTTTAAAGTCTTCCCCACATCACCTTGGGAGATAGCTTCTTCCAAAGCTTTTGTGAACTCGACCTTCTTTGCCTTAAAGTTGGGAACGTTCGCGTTTGCGATGTTTGAAACGTGAGCCTCGTGCGCCTTCATGCGCATGTCCAACACTCTTTCTAGTACTGCAGTCGTTGCATCCATCGAAGCCCCCTTCTTTTTTGACATCGGAAAACCGACACCTTGAATCCCAAGATATAAGGAGCAGGTTTCGTGCCAATCAAAGAGTGCTGAGAAATTGTCGCAGAATCGTCATAAAGTACCGAGTTCACCGTCGGAAAGTTTTCCCCACACGGATTCCGGAGCCAGGCTCTTGGCGCTTTCAAAACTTTGACGAGCGTCAGCCTTTCGGCCCATTTCTTTATTAAGGTTTCCCTCTCGGTATAGAAGCTGTGGCTTAGTAATTGATGCCCCTAATGCGGAATCGTCCAAGCCCTTAAGATAATTCAAAGAAGCGAAAGCAGGCCCCCATTGTCCTGCTTTTTCACGGCTCTCGAATAGTGCAAACACCAGTGCCGCCGGCGGAGTAGGCTCAGGCCTTCGATCTTTTCTTATTGTGAGCCAGGCGCCAACATTCTGCTCTAAGAGTTTGAGCTCTTTAGAATTGTGTTTTTTGTCACCCAATAGTTTGGCGAAGCGTCCAACATCTTCCCACGACAAAATATCGTGGTCTCTCAGATCTGACCAAGCTTTAATTTCCGCATCGGCATCGTTCTCAATAGATGCAATTTTGATTCTCGCTCTAATAATTTCCGACCTTGAAGCCCCAAACTTCTCGTAATCTTTTAAAGCCTCTTTTACCTCGGCCTGTTTCTTTGGGTTCTTTTCATAAATGTCTGAGTAAATGTTTAATCTGAGTCCAGCCCAGTCTTTCATCGATGGCAGGTAGGGGCGAGATGAGTGTGGCATTTTCTGAGATACATACGGCCAGGCGAGGTCCAATTGCTCCGAAGCTAAAGAAACAATACCAAGCTTTTTGTAGGACTCTACTAAAGGCCACTGAATTTCAGGCCTTTGAATGTCGAGAATTCTTCGGTTCTTTGCTTGAGAAAATTCTTTGATGACCTCTCGGTATCGACCAATTTTCGCTCGTTTCTGAAGGTGCCCCGCAAGTGCAGATAACTGAAATTCACGTGCCCAAGCTTTTAGCTTTTGGTCGGCGAATGCTGCCTTGTCTCTTTCGAGCTGCTCAAATGCCTGATACGGGCTATCTCTCTTCAAAAGAGCATCGGCCAAGATGATTCGCCTATAGATCTTGATGTTCTCTTTAAACTCGCTTTGAAAGCGATCTAAATTATTTGCCTTCACAACATCCTCAACTGTTGCCGCTAGCCTTGGCCACTTGCTTGGCTCGCTCGTAAGAATCAACCTAACGGACTGTCTGGCCGCACACAGCCGACTTCCAACTCCTTCACTAGATCGAAAAACACACTCTCTCCAAGTTCCGTCTATCTTCTCAGGTTCAGCCCCAAGTGATTCTAAGACGTCGCCAATTCGGAACAAAATTAAACTAGAGTTTGGATGATCCAAGGAGAAGTGAGCAAAGGCTCGCAGGTCAGCGAGCGCCGTCTGCTCCTTGCCTAATCGCAAGTTTGATTCGGCCCTATGAAAGAGAACTTGCGGATAAAACCTAAGCTCAGACGGATACCAAGCCCCTTCAAAATTCACTTTATCGAGTGAAGGCATTTTATTGAGAGCTGTCGTGTAGTCAGCCACTGCCTCCTGATATCTCTTTTGTCTAAGCCGAACATCGCCCAGCCTGAAGAAGCCAACTGGCAGAAGCCTTCTGTCAAAAGCGGCACTAACTGGCAGCTTCTTTCGCGCTTCAATAAATTCCTCGAAGAGCATATAGGCTTCATCCATCAAACCAAGTCGATAGTGAACCTCTGCCCGAAGAAAAGAGATCCTTTCTTCGGTTGCTGGGCTCCATCGATATTTTTGTACCCAGGCCAATGTCGCCGCCGCTGCATAAAATTTATCTTCTTGAAAAAGGTATCTTAGAGATTCGAGAAGCATATAGTCCGCATGAGCAAGCTCTGCTCCACCACGCCCCGCAGTCTTGCGAAGACCATCTCTCCAGTAATCAAAGCCTCTAGACATGATGAGTTTGTCATCAGCCATTTTTCCGAGTTCGATTGTGACGTAACCCTTCAGAGCCCACCACATGGCGGAATTTCTGGGAAGAAGTCCTCGATATTTACTGGATTCTAAAATCCGAATTCCCTCGTTAGCTGCGGTCCATTCCTTATTTTTGATTTGTTGAATGAAAAAGTTCAATCCCTTAAGTGCTGCTTGCCGATCTCTTTCAGTAAACTTACCTTTTGGGTCTGCTACCAAATCACCTTCTTCAAAGCTTTGTACTTCGAGCTCTTGCTTTTCAAAGTGTAGCTGAGCATCCAAATAGGGTAGAGGCAAAAGTGGAATCTTAAGGGGCACTTTAATGAGATCATCCCTGTTAAAGCGATCGAAGTCTGAATTTTGTTTAGTACGAAAACGCTCAAGCTCAGGAGCATCAAAAGAAAATGCTGTTCCCGCCTTACCAAGAATCTTAGCCCACGACTCCTGGTCTTCATAAATACCTTCCAGCGTCTCATTCATCTGCAATAGAGGATTCATCGAAGATTTGAGTAAATCTTTTTTTGATTTCTTGGATTTCGCTACTTTGGTTTTAAAGCCCTTAATAGCTTCAAGCCAGTGATCCACCACTAAGCCAGTTTGTGTTTCATAAGAAAGTACGGTCAGCTCATTCCCATTTTTTTGCGGATAACTAAATCTTAACTCAAAACCCT
>CAZXHL010000004.1:0-56497 GCA_964640545.1 uncultured Bacteriovorax sp.
TAGATCTTGAACGGTTCGATTTTTGTTATCGGTAAGAGTCTCCACCAAAAGAGCCACGCCATGAGGACCGTAACCCTCGTAAGTAAGCTCTTCATAGTTATCGTCGCCGCCCTCGCCCGTGCCTTTTTTGATGGCACGCTCAATGGTGTCCCTAGGCATGGATTGAGTCCTGGCGTCTTTCAATGCCATTCTTAGTCGTGAGTTTGCGTCTGGGTCAGGGCCTCCAATTTTTACAGAAACCGTAATCTCTCTCGAGAGTTTCGTAAAAATCTTTCCCTTTTTTGCCGCGTTAACCTCGCGGATGGCATTGATCCAACCTCTACCCATGACAGAACCCCCAAATCCTCTAAGGACTATCCTCTTAATTCTTTTCTTAGGATTTTACCAACATTTGACTTTGGAAGTTCGTCTCTAAATTCAATGATTCGTGGAATCTTGTATCCCGTGAGGTGAGTCCTGCAGTGAGCAAGCACATCAGCCTCCGTCAAAGACGAATCCTTTTTAACCACAAACAACTTCACGGTCTCTCCAGATTTGTCATCCGGCACCCCAATCGCCGCAGACTCGAGGACCATGTCATGAGTCGCAACCACATCTTCAATTTCATTAGGATAAACGTTAAAGCCCGAGACCAGAATCATGTCTTTCTTGCGATCAACAATTTTGAAGTAACCATCTTTTTCCATCACGGCAATGTCACCGGTTTTGAACCATCCATCTTCAGTAATGACTTCCGCTGTTGCCTCAGGACGCTCCCAATATCCACGCATGACTTGAGGACCGCGCCCCCAAAGCTCACCGGCTTCACCCTGAACAGCTTCCTTCGTGTCATCGAGCATAATTTTCACATCCGTATCAGGCGCAGGCAAACCAATAGTCCCCACCTTATTGCCACCGCCTCCAAGAGGATTGCAACAAAGCAGTGGAGATGTTTCGGTCAATCCATAACCTTCAAGTATGGGTTGCCCCGTAAGAGCTTGCCATTTCTCATTGACCGCTTTCTGAACCGCCATCCCGCCGCCCACTGCAGCTTTTAAATGCGAAAAATCTAAAGCCCTAAATTCTTCGTTATGAAGAAGACCATTGAATAAAGTATTCAACCCCACAAACACGGTGAATTTTTCTTTTTTGATTTCCTTCACAAAACCAGACAAATCCCTGGGATTGGCAATGAGAATATTTCGTCCACCAATTTTCATGAAGCACAAGGCATTCACGGTAAGAGAAAAAATATGATAAAGCGGCAGAGGTGCGACCACGACCTCTTCACCCTCTTTCAATTTTGGAGCAATCCAAGCGGAAACCTGCTGCATATTAGCCACGATATTTCTATGAGTGAGCATGGCGCCTTTGGCAACGCCCGTTGTTCCTCCAGTGTATTGAAGGAAGGCAAGATCTTCCGCATCAACTTCTACCCTATGGAAGCTTTGAATCGCCCCCATCATCAGAGCCTTTTGAAAACTAACGGCGTTAGGAATATCATAAGCAGGAACCATCTTCTTCACATGCTTCACAACAGCGTTCACGATGAGTTTCTTCGGGAAACCCAACATGTCACCCAACTCCGTGATGATTACATGTTCGACAGAAACGTTATCCCGAACTTTCGCAAAAGTGTGTGCCATGTTCGCAAGTATCACAATGGCTTTTGCTCCTGAATCTTTGAGCTGATGCTCCATCTCACGAGGCGTATACAAAGGATTGGTGTTCACCACAATCAAGCCAGCACGCAGAGCCCCAAACAAGGCAATCGGATACTGATTCACATTAGGCATAACCAAAGCAATGCGGTCACCCTTTTTTAGACCTAGGACATTTTGCAGATACGCCGCAAAGTCTCGACTACTACGATCAAGGTCGCCATAGGTCATGGTTTTCCCAAAACTAGTGAGAGCACCCAAAGGACGAAACCTTGCGACGCTTTTTTCAAACACGTCGATGATGGAGTCGAACTCTTCGAGATCTACGCTAGTGGGAACTGATTCAGGATATTGTTTGTGCCAAAGCTTTTCTTCCATACAAGAGAGAATAGCGCCTTAGGTCTCTGTTTGAGAAGGGCAAGGCAAAACAATGAGCGACAATTAGCTCAGCGCTTCTAAATCATAAGACCAGATTCTTCAGAGCAAAATGCGATCAAAAATCTCAAACCTTGTCGTCTTTCCTTCGGCCATTCGAGGTGATCCCCGCTTCCACGGCAATCTTGGACTCCATGTCGGTCGTTTGACGACAATTCTCTTCTTCACATGCGGCAAACTATCCAGAATGTATTCACTCAGGGCTTCGTCACTGAGCTCGGCGATTCCTACGAGTTTTTTGACGATTCGTAATTCTTTTCGATTGAGTGCGGATTTTTTCTTCTCGGGATAAATAGGATCCAGATATAGAACATCGGGCTCCACCAAGGCGATCTCGCCCACATTAGCCTCAGTCCCTACGGCCCCCACAGTCCCCACACCCTCAAGCTCAGAATAATGTTCTCGAGATCGTTCAATAGCATTCATCAACATGAAAGCCAGGACAGGATGCCTCTCATAAGCGATGACTTCATGTCCCCACAGAGACATCATGAAAGCATCGGCTCCAAGTCCAGCAGTCCCATCCATGATCTTGAGTTTTTCACCTCGCTTGACGCCCAACGCATCTCGAAGCAATTCTTTTGAATTCCAAGTTCGTTTCGCACGGAACTTCCAATCTTCCGAAAGAAAATCAACCACGAGCGGATTCCAACTTGGCTCCTCCAAGGCAGACAATTGCCAAGCACCCTCATGGCAAGAAAGCCAAAAACCCTCATCGTCCGGAGGAGCCTTTGCCGCCCCCTCAACGTCACGTGGCGTCACAAAGTCCTCCAACTTTACTTGCGTAAGAGCACGGTCTAATAGCTCCCGATCTTCCAAAGATAACCATAGTTTGGGCTTTTCCATCCGCCTTAATCTAACACATTGAAGCTCTCGCCGTATACAAGGGGTATACACATTTAGGACAAAGTTCTTGGCAATATCTTTAGATAACAAAGAATTAGCCGTATACGTATATGCATGGACACGAAGAACACGACCCCACTTCCAGAGATTCTCGAATACGAGGACTTTCGAAGTTTTTTGAAAGACTGGTACAAAGCTCGGAAAGAGCAAAATTCGAAAATGAGCTTTCGTTACCTGTCTTTGCGTAGCGGACTGAAATCTACCAACTACTGGAAACTGATCATGGAAGGCAAACGCAACTTATCCCTCCCTATGATAACGCGCTTTGCTCAAACTCTTCAGCTAGATTCAGTCCGCTCGCACTATTTCCACCACTTGGTTCGAATGAACCAATCCTCAAGCATCGACGAAAAGACATTCCACGCTCGATATGTCATCAAACTCAAAGCCGAAGTCGAAACACAAAACATCCCCAGAACGCCCATGTCTCTCTACGACAAGTGGTACTACCCCATGTTGAGAGAAGCTTTAAATCTGAACTTCTTCCGTGAAGATCCTCATTGGATTTCAGAATTGTTTTATAGCTCGATCAGCCCCAGTGAAGCGGCTGACGGATTAGAGGCTCTTGAGAAAAGTGGAATCGCCGCTAGAGACGAGAAGGGCAGACTGCGAGCCAAAGATGTCATCATAAGCACGGGCCATAAAACTCATAGCGCTTTGGCAACTTCACAACTCAAGCAAATGATCATTGAATCCACAAAGGCGCTTGAATTCTTTGGATCCAACGAGAGAGAATTTACCGGCCTAACTTTAAGCTTAGATGAAGACGCCTACTCCAAAAGCCGTGAACTCGTGAAGCGTTTTATAAAAGACATTCTCCAGATAGCCAGCGACACAAACGTCCCTACGCCCAACAGAATCTACCAGCTCAACTTGCAACTATTCCCGCTAAGCGAAACAACAAAGGAAAACCAATTATGAAAATCAATCAAATCATCAACCTTCTCATTCTTCTCAGTTTGTCAGCCTGCTTTGGCGGTGGAATCACCCCTTTCGGTGGATCACACAACGGGAACCCAGACGCCAAGACCAATGAAGAAAAAGCAACTGAGCAGCATTGCGAGTGGGTGGACAAATGCGCAGGAGACATTACATTTGATGGCTGCCTAAGCACTCAAGGACCAGCATTAGAAACCGCCATGAGAGAAATCAAAGCCGAAAACCTCATTGTGAATTTCGGCCGATATGAAGACCTATCCTGCACCGTCGTCAGTGGAAGTTTTGTTCAGTTCACCTTAAAGCAAAACATCATAAAGTTATGGAGGAATGAATCCTTCCTACAACCGACTCAGTAAGAGCTAAACATCAACACATAAATTCTTAGGAGAATCACCATGAATCAGAAATTTTTTACCCCAGGGGGAAATGGATACTTGTACCTTTTTTTCATCTGCCTTTTGAACGGATGCGGCCTCATGCTCAGGCCTGACGGCATCAACAAAATTGATTTAGAGAGGGTCTTTGCACCTGTACGAACTTATGACTGCGATGGAGATTTGATCTCCGAAGAAATTAGAGAAGTCAGTGCCCCGAGCAAATGGGTTCGAATATACTCAGAGAAGGACTACCCCAGTATTGTAAGTGCGGAAGTCTCCAACAGTCGCCTTCCAGACCAAGGAGCCCCGATGATCTCCTTCTCAAGCAAGAGATACATCTCGCTATTGGTGCATTACTCTAACACCTTTGTTGGTCTTCAAGTCGCGCAAGGAATCAATGAGCTCAATTATTCTTTGGAACATGAAAGTTTTCTAAATGAAGAAAATGAAACGGGAACGATCACCCTAGATATTTCATACAAAGAAGTTCACGAAACTGAAGTTCGTCACTATCATCCAGCCTCGGAGACTTGTGTTGACGAAATAGAGACATTTCTTCAGTAAAATTTGATCTACAACTAGGGAAGCACTTCGAGGAAATCACCAAGAAAACTACCGAAAATACTACAGAGACTGGACTTAGTTTATACCTTGACTTGCTTTCCTACCAATTTCGCCAATAGCACACGAGGAAGAATCGCCGACACAATCCTGAGCATCCAAGCCATGAAACCTGTGATGATTATGGCATTCCCTTGCGCAGCCTGCTCCACACTCAAGAAGGCGGTGTGCTTCGCGTCTTCAATGCCAAAGCTAAGCGGTGGCTTCGCCGCACTCGAATCAAAAAATTCCGTTGCTACAGGCCCAGGGCAAACAGCACTCACTGTGATTCCCATTTCCTCAAGCTCAGTATTTAGCGCAATAGAGAAACTCAAGACGTAAGCCTTAGTTGCGGCATAAACCGTATAAAAAGGACCAGGGACAAAAGCAAAGGAGCTCGCGATATTAACCACTTTTGACCCTCGCTTCATGAACGGAAGAAGTCGCCTTGTCAAAGACGAAAGAGCCATCACATTGAGCGTGATCATATTTTCTAAATGCTCCACTTCCTCCTGGAGCAATGATCCGTTAAATCCGAAGCCAGCATTATTCACGAGCCACCTTAAATTCTGACCAGAAGCTGTGAGCTCATCTTGAAGAGACTTCCAAGTATTTCGATCCAACAGATCATAAGCGAAGACCCGAACGTCATGCCCTTCACTTTTTAATTCTTCAGAAAGCTCATCCAGCCTTTCCTGCCTTCTGGCCACAAGCCATAGCTCAAGGTTTTCTTCCTTATTCAAAAGCCTGGCGATTTCTCGCCCGATTCCACTACTAGCTCCAGTTACAATTGCAATTTCACGATGGCCCATAGGAGCAACAATCTAAATCTCATTTAAGTGCCTCGCAATAGAAGGCAAAAATCAAATGCTGTGCCCCTTGCGAGGCCCTCTCTCGCAGTTTAATCTGCATAACTATGCGAATGAACAAATTTACTTCTCGCCTGTCCTTATTGGCCACTATTGCTCTTTTTAGTGTTCCTTTTAGCGCTCTTTTTAGTGCCTCAGCGAAAGCTGAGGGTGCCCTAGAGGCTATTATCGCCCCGCAATTATCCATGGCCATGGGCGGCGGCACGCGAACTCGGTTGGGTGTAGATTTCTATCGCGTCTCATCTGGTCCCTCCCTATCCGCCCACTACGGCTTTGGTGGAAACTACAACGACCTTACGGGATTATTTCGAATCTCTAATCATTTTAAGACCACAGACTCTGAATCTTCTACCGGTATCATTTATGGACTTGGAGTTGGTTACACGTGGGCCATGGATTCGAGCGAAACAGCTGATGACAGCTTTGGAGCCGCAACAGTGAATCCATACCTTCGATACCTAGTAGATTTTACCGGCCGCATCGGCGCCTATGTCGAGCTTGGCTACGAATTTGCAGTTGCAGGAATACAGTTGGGCGACAATGCCCCTGCAAAATCAGACATCAGATCCAATAATAACAAATTTGTCATTGCCATTGGAATTCCGTTCGAATCTGAAAGATCTCGTCCTGAATAAAAAAGGGTTCGAAGCTTAGCCTCGAACCCTTCTGATTCACCGTTTAAAAAAGCTAGTAATCAATGCGTAGGAGCGCCGTGACGGTGCCCGGGGTCAACATCTTTTGTGTTGTACTTGCCGCGATTATGGAAAGGCAATGAAATATGCATGTGCCCCGCATGTCGCTTTCCTGAGCCCGTATGGTGCAGTTGTTTCGAAATCACTCCCGCGCCTTTCGCAGTCATGCAAGCACCAAAAGCTTGCCAGAACCGCTGTTGCACTAATTGCGACGTAGACTTCTTGTCAGCCTTACCTGCAATTTCTAGATTCTCCGCATAAGTTCCAACATTGTGTTGGTAAGTTTTAACAACACCAGCAGTCGTCGTTGCACGAATGTGAGAGATATCGATAGCCCGCAAAACTTCCGCCGCATGGTAGCTATGATTGGTGTGGTGTTCGTCGCCAATAATCCCTTGATGCAAAATCTGAATGCTAGCCAGCTCACTCACCGCAGTCGCAATCTCAGACTTTTGAGATCGCTCAGCTCTTTGAACCGCAGCAACAATCGCATTATCAACACCAGAAGCATCTGACTTATCATCAACTCGTAGCAATGTTGCCGAAACTTCTTGTCGAGCCTTCGGCACCGTTGCCAAAGCCACACAATATGACAAATGCTTGTTTAAGAAATTAACAAACACTTCTGAAACCGCACGTGGCGCACAAGCAACCATCATGGACGGAGTAGTAGGCCAACTAACATCAGCCTTCATCGCATTGTAATCCCAAGTCACCTGTCCGTTAACGAGACCTTTGCCGCTTTGGCACTCATCCCATTTAACCATCCACTCAGAAAAGCCATTGAGATTCGTTTCCCCTTTAAATCTCAGGATCGCCCCATCAGCGTTCGTTGCTTTTTTCATAACAGGCGCAGCCTTCACCGACCCCGAAGACAAAACGACAACTGACAACAGACTAGCTCCGCCCAACAATGATTTAAATGATTCTATTTGTTTACTCATATATCCTCCTAATTGGTATCCGCCAGGTACCTATTCGTGGCGCAGTGCTTGTTGAGTGCACTTAATGACTTTTTTAAAGTTATCCTTCACAGAGTTTCTTAGTGGACCAAAGTGGGAATAGACCCTCTTTGCCCCCGCACGTGAAACCACACTCACACATCGATCGCCAGGACTCTTGAGTCGCTGTCTCGAAGTGACGTTTGAAAGGTCTGTTCCTGTCGGATGAATCGTGTTGATTTGAGAGTTGAAAGATTGAACGATTTTCTGAACTCCGCAATAAGCATTCAACGATTGTCCGTGGGAAGCGAAACCCATAAGTAAGTGATCCTTGTTTGAATTATTGACCTGGCAATACTTCTTATCTTGAAACAATTCGTTCCACTGTCTTACACAGGGATCGGTATTGCCTCCGGGAGTCGGCTTGAATTGAAACAACCCTACCACCGGCCATGTTGGATATTGAGCCTCCAAGTCAGCGCGTATCGACGGACTCAAAGTTCCAGCCGCCGCATGAGCACGAAGTTTGATGTAGAAGCTTCCATCGCGATCTTCACCAAACCATACCCCGGATGGACGCTTCACCTGCTGAGTTTGAGCGTCAGTGAAGAAGCTGCTTACACGAGGTTGCTGAGCAAGAGCGTGGTTAAAGTTTTCATCCGCCCCAAACTCGACTTCAGGGTTGATGATGTCCAAAGACTCCGCATACGCCAGACATCCCATAAAGACAGTCCAACGCTGCAGAAAACGCTCCATAGCCTGAGCGTCTCCTCGGATCGCACGGCTTCGGTCGCGGTTCGAAGATGATATAAATTTCTGCAAATAAGCAAGAGCCTCTTGATCTGGAACATAATCCTCACCAAGCATATGAACGATCTGATTTCGATCTTGTTCACACAATGGATGACTAATCAAACTAACCTGAGCAGAACGATTTTCATCAGGAAGACCATATCCACGCTGAATCGCCGAATTGGTCTTGATCGTTCGAGGCTCGAGAGCAACCCTTACCGCGGCTTCGATACTTCTTCCGAATGAACTCTCTCTTCGGTTAGGTTGCAAGCAAGTGTCCAACCTAACTTGGGATCTGAATTGCGTTAGCTGATCTCGCTTCCATGCCTGGTCAACCAAATAGGACTGACCCCAAGGAGCTCGTTGCGCCATTTCCTCGACCCATCCCGCCGCCGATGCGTCACTCAAAGAAGTGATAGCCACAGTTACCGTTAAAATTTTAAATAAGTTTTTCATCATTTTTACTCCACAACCAAACCTTTTAAGTCATTCATCCACGGCCCCGGTGGCACAGCGATCACGCCCGACAGGTAGCCTTCATTTTTATTCATTCCAAATTGATTCAACGGACGCAGTTCAATATTCGTCGCATCCGTAGGATTCCGCGTGCTATGGGACTCAATGATCATCCCCTTCGATCCCATATAAACGTGGTATCCACCATTAGCGACACCGACAAAGAAAGGAAGCTCCTGTAACTTTCGAAGAGCAATTTCATTAAACTCTGTTTTCTCAGGATCGGTTGGACGGAAATCCAATGCCATAAAATCCACCGCAATTCCCGTAAAAACCTTTCCATAACTCAAGACACTTTCCATGTAGCGATGACCATCGCGAATCATAGCCCAAGTCCAAATGTGGTGGTCATTACTTATAGAGGGAGAAATCACTCGCTCTGTGGGGTGTCTCTTGTCAGGATTCCAGTAGATTGTTTTCCAACCATCTTTTTTTAACTCATTGACCAAGTAGGTTCCTTGGCCGCTATTTTCATAAATAACTTTATCAATCTCGGAGAATCTCTCACCGAGACCCGCCTGATGATACCCGTGTCTTAACTGCCGCTGCACGTAACCAATACAACTCGTCTCGACAGGTTCTTTGACTTCAGCGCCATATTTTTTATGTCTATCCAGAAAAGTCTGTTTTTCTTCAGGTGGAAGTCCTGCATAGTGAGACTTTGGACCGTACATCACACCAACACCTGTTTTGGTAATGGCATCAAAATGATCTTCTATGCTGCTGCTGATCGATGACAAAGTCGAATCTACAACTTTTTGCCAAACGCCATCCACCTCAATCACGGGAAGAATTCTAGCTTCGCCGATCTCCAGCTCTAGGCCTTCCGCTCGCGTCTCGTAGTATGGTCTTACAGCAAGAACGGATTTTCTGAATCCGTGATCTTCACTTCGTCTAGCAATAGCCTTTGCGTGAATCAGAAACTCGCCACCAAACGCGCCCCACCTGAAAGTATTGCTTGAAGGCTTAAAGCTCAGCCCATGTTGCTCTGAAAATGGCTCCGAATAATAGACTTTATAATTTTCGAGAACACGAATAGCCTGATTGCGATCTTTCTCATTGCGATCGGCATCCATGAGAGCCTCTACAGCCGCTGAGATATCAAAACCTAAAGCGTTTTGCGCAAATGCACTTTTTAAAGCTTCACGATACGAACGACTAGAATGAATTTTTTTGAACAACGCTAAAACTCTATCGAGCTTCTTGTCCTCATAAGATAGAAATTTTAACTTTCCGATTTCAGCAGAATATCGGCCACGAAATCCTCGCAATTCGAAGTCTTCTTTGATTTCAAAATCTACAGTGTAGCGATCGAACTGCCCTTCAACCTTCACACCCCGAAGTAGACCCGATCCACAACCGTTGTCGCCCAAAAATAATCTCTCGGCGATAAGGCGATCATCTCCCTGAAAAGGAGTTTGCGTTTTGCTTCGAAACACCGCCTGAAGCAGCGGACAAAAATCCTCTGCCATGAAGTAATATTTCTGGAATCGCTCGGATCGAACCCCAGGAGCCCGGAGTGACTTCAGCATAGCGATTCCCGACAACTGAATCCTTTGAAAAATCGAAGCTGGAGACTCTGGGTCCAAAGCAACAATCTGCGTATTTAAAGCATCAAAGCTAATTTCTGGAGCATCCAGCCCGTTAATATTTTGCCAATTTTGAACAAAGGATCTCGCCTCTCCTCCAGAAGATGCAGAGGACCCCACATGTTGGCCGTTGCCCTCGGCTCCATGATCATCCTTGTTGGCACAACCCGCAGTAAAAAGAAGGCTGGCAACTGCAAACACCAGCCCCACAGAACTTAGTCGTCCCTGGAAACACTCAAAATCTTTCTTCTTTTTAAAAACCGTATCCATTTTTGTTACACTTTCTGACTCAGCGCAGCACTACTCCTAGCGCCGTTATGCGCGCCGTGTCAACCCGGGATCTTAAAAACCCTAACATCGTCAAAAAGGTCCTGAAATCACTAAGTTTTCCGCCCTTCGATGCCGAAGCAATATTTATGAACAAACAAAAGCTGATCAAGAAAACCAGCCTCATTTTCGCTGTCTTGTGCTTTGTGACTTCCCTGCCAGTCCACGCATTTGGTTCCCGAAAACCCAAGAACCCAGCACCTGCTCCTGCTCCGCCCGCTCCGACTCCGTCCCCAACTCCAACACCAACTCCAACTCCTGAAGATCCAGGCAATGGTTCTGAACATGACTGGGATGCTTATTTTGAGACCGGACGAGATGTGGATAGCTACCGCTCCAGCTCTCAACTCACCAAAGGCCGCGAACCTGCTTCTCACATCACCGGAAGCTGTACTGCTTCGAACGGTAAGGAAACTTTTGCTGAACAGATTGGTTGGGCCGTTAATGAAGGCTTTTCCGCGAAGCACCAACACCTAGATTATTTATCGACAAGCTCTTGGGATCCCTACGACATTTACAACCCAGGAAAAAATGTAGACGTATCACTTCAAAGTCATAGTCTTTGCCCTGTTGATCGAAGCAGCTTGGAACGCACGCTTTCCACATCATCGAGATCGGCTTTGATGCCTTCACAGGGAACCATCGACGACATCAACACTTTTGTAAATCGCCACAACTCCCTACGAACGCGCTCACTGCAAGGAGATAAAAATGCCCGCAAAGATCTTCAGGCTCTGTGGGGTAAATTCATGGGTTGCCTCTCCTATATCGAATCACTAGGAGATCCTGACACCTCTCGATCGGAGTCTGTTGCCAGACAATACGCTCCTTCCGGCTACGACAGACCTCAAGGCGTAAATTTCTACATTGACCCCAATCAATCTGAAGCATCGAAACTCAATATTGGTTTGTTTCAGTTTGCACCGGGAGCCACGGGCAATATTCAAAGCTGCATTCGACGTTGGAACGAAGCCAATCCTAGCTGCGAGATTCCAAGACGCGCCAGCAATAGCGAGATGATTCGAATCATTGGTAGCGCCAGACAAAGCTTCAACGCATTCTGCGGAGTAAGCAAAGTCCTAGATACACTTTACGTCCAAGCCAACACGGACAACAGCTACCGAACTGACTTGCGAAACCAAAACTCGAACGGAACCCTTAAAGCCCCGAGCGACCGATGTGTTTCTCTGCACTTTAGAACGGGCCGCTCGTACAACCATTTTGGCCCCTTCCACAACAGCACCGGAAGGAACCTTCAAAAGCTTATGAGCTGCACAATGGCCAACTAACTCAGAATTGCGCTGAGCGTCAACTCCGTATATTCGTTGAGAAGAGCCCAAAAGTGTCTAAATTCTAGACACTTTTGGATTGACGCTCTTCCCCATAAATGACTATGTCTCGCGTCATGACTCAGCATATTACAAATTTGAAACACCACCCCATTACAAAACTTATGTGTTTAGCCGTCCTTGCCTTGTTTGTTGCTCTTCAACCGACAAATGCAAAAGCTGAATCCTTCCGAGGTAGCTTTTCAGCTTCTTCAGCCGAAATCAGCAAGCACAGAAACGAAATGCGGAACTTCAGCTCCATCGTTCAAAGCTGCCTAGACTATGACTACCAACACCACGTCAGCTTCTACCGAAAATACGGATTTTCCCCATTTTACGGAAGCAACTCTAGCTTCAAACGTTTGAGCTATAGCGGCAAACGAAACTACCTTAGCCGCATCGGCAAGAACCCAAACCTCGTTGACCAAATGCAGATCACCAGCTGTGTTGGACTTGCCACAAAGTGCTACGAGAGAGCCTTCAACCAAACAGGTCAAGGCGCTACATGGAGCCGCCTCAAGCGTTACATTGCAGCCAACAACTATGATGGCTCTTCAATGATCGACGGACTCAGACAACTGGGTTGGTACGTCATGTACTGGAATCCAGACACGGCTCAAAATGCAGAGTGGGATCGCGACGAAAAAAGAAAAAATCCATCCAACAACGGAACATGGGGCTACCACGCTTGGAGATACATGACTTCCACGAAGCATAAAAAATATTACAAAAACCCAATCGACGACGCAGAAACACTCGTTAACTTCGGAACACATCCCCCTAGATTTTTAAGAAATGCTTCTCTCATGCTAGGTGTTGCGCACGCAGGCTACCACGTATTCCCAGGATACGAAGGTGTTGTCATCGAGGCTCACAGCACTCGAGACATTCGAGACCCGAACACTGTGGAATCAGCTGAATTTAATCCGATCCAGAATGGTGGAGCGCCCCGAGGACAATACCGCTCGGGAATCTTGGCCGTTCCCCCTGGAAGCGAGCCAAACCGCAGCTTTTCTCCTTGGGGTTGGTAATTTTCTTAGCTAATTATTTTTGCTTACAATACTTTATTCCATAAGAACGGGAGCTACCTATCATAGATAGAGTAGCTCCTTCTTACTAGAGTCCCTGACTTGGCCTCAAAGTGCCACCATTCATTAGGAATGACTTTAAAATCACCGGCCCCCATAATCTCTCTCAGCAATTGTCGATTCTCAACCTGCTTGCGAGTCAATTTGCCCTCGGACAAGAACTGATCCTCATGACGTGGTTGAGATAATTTTAAGAAAGAATCAAAACCCGTTCCCATATCAACTTCATTTCCTGATTCATCTTCGAGCGACAAATCTAATGCAAATCCATAACTATGGATCGAACCATACTTCGGATTCATCACGTAGGATTCCTCAGGTGTCCCTACGACCTTCTCCCAAAGCTTCTTCTGCATGGAATGAGGACGTAAAGCATCAAACACCAACAACTTCCACCCTGGCTTTCTGCGTTTCAGGTAGGTAATGACTTTGTCAAATTGTGCCTTGGTATCGACATGAAGAAAAGGCGTTCGAAAATCCTGATAGATATTCTCATCAAGAAAGTTGTTACTCGTTGCGTATCGCATATCCACTTTCACTTCGGGATACTGCGACAAATCAAAGAAGTCCTTTGGGGTGGAGGAGGAAGTTGTTTTCGGGGGCGTTCCCGACCCCGAAGAAAAAGCGCCTTGGCTGCTCAGAACTAACGCGAACACTGCAAATCTGTGAAACATGAAACGGACTCCCATCATCCCCTACGACGACCTTTTTTAGGTTTTGGAGGGTTTTGAATTTTCTCTTTTGTTTTCGTAGCCTCGGCCGCAGCATCTCCGAGCAACTCTCCGATGGCCTCTTCATGCTCTTCCATCTGCTTTGGAGTTAGTGCGGCGCCATCGTCAAGCATAGGGCCAAGCACCTCGTCTTTCAAATAATCGCGAGCCTTTTGAGCCGAGGGAGTTTGAGCAACCCAGGGATAATACGAAACCATTTCTGGCGAGATTTTACTCCCCACGATTCCTAGCCAAAACCCAGCCTTCTTTCCACCTTTGTACCAAGGGTTATCTGGCACAGTTTGACCTTGAACAATCTCTCCCACCTGCTTCTCATAAGAAGGTGCCGCGACGGCATACAGGATTCGATCAACAAATCCTTCATGGCTCGTATCGGACATTAGCAATTTTGTAAGCTCGCTTGAGAGCTCCTTGTCTGTCTTCGCATCATACTCTGGATCAGCCAGCATATTAGCTTTTAACTTACTAACTATGGCGACGCCGTCTTTCGTTGCCAGCAACTTATCTAGATACTGAGGAGACACAATCTCTCTAATAGAGTTTTTCTTGAAAGATCCAAATTTGTCATCTGCAGACTGAGGGATGAGAGCATCGAGTTGCCCAGAAACAGCGTTAGCTAGCTCAGACTTAATGATACGCTCGCCAAGCTTAGATTGCAGCACAACCCCTGACGGACTAAGGGGAAATCCGTTACGAGCGTTTTCATTCAAGGAATTTTGTACAGCTTCCAAGTCAGCAACACAGTTTTCCTTTTCTCGAAGATATCTTTTACAAGCTGCCGTTCCCTGGATCACGAAGCTATCTAGCTCTGTCGGGTCTTTGATCTCTGGAAGAACGGTTCTAAAGTCCGCTGAATGAGTCCACCTCTTAATAACTTCAGCTCCCGCCACAGGAGCGGCTGTATAAGCACAATTCTTGAGATGAGCCATATAAAGTGCCCGCTCTTCCTCCGTTCCAGATACGATGCTACCCTTACTCTGAGACACACACTCTTCGTAGGTTCTTCGTGCAAGTGCTTCCACTTCGGACACATCAGTTTCGTGCTCTTTAGGATCTACTGATTTAAGAAATTTTTCGGCATTATCTCGCGCCATCAAGGCAGCAACATTTCCAACCGAATTGCTCACATAAACATCAACGCAAGCATTCAAACTCTTTTCGAGTAGCTCAGTGCTTTGATTGGAAGAAATTCCACCATTTCCATTTTCTCCAAAAACGCACTTGAGAAAATCTTTTCGAAATGGACCCGCAACATCGGCTGCCTTCATCCCCGGAGGCAGACTTTTGGCGAGCTCATGATACAAGACTCGCTCCGCCACCTTTGGAGTAATTTCAAGCAAGGTGTGATTTGTGAGAGCTTCCATACAATTTGGTTCTAGTTGGGGTATATGGGTTTGAATGTCCTTAGTGGACTTAACATCTTTGAAAGTTTTCTCAACACATTGATCTGCGATTCTATCAATTTGTTCCTTCATGTCTGGAAACAATTCCTCTGGAGATTCCTTGATGAAGTCATACTGATTGTGAACCTTCTCACGTATCTGACTAGGTAGCTCATAGCGCGCCTTTAACTTAACAAATTCAGTAATAGATAGTTTTGTGCATTCGACTAAATCTGCGTCATCGAGCCGAGTTTCAAAGTCATTTCCAACCGCCTTATAATGCGCCTTCACACAAAGGTCATGGTCCCTAATAATTTTTTGAACGTTTGCGTGAGCTTCCCTTGGAAGTGACTTTGCCATCTCCCTGAATTGAGAACCAAGCTGATGCTCGAGGACAATTGCGGTAGTGGAAGTCAGGATTTCATCTTCACACTTCGTAGGGTCCAAAATCTCACCTGGTTTAAGCGATTTCTTCAAGCGCTCCACACAAGGGCTGTAAATCTCGTTAATAACTTTTTCCTGCAACGCTGTTTGCTGCAGATGATATTGTCGTTCGTATTCATCAACGGGAATGGCTCTAGGCGGCGTTCCATCATCTTTCGCAAAGCGATTATGCCCCATGGAGGCTAGAACCAATCCATCTAAGTGTTCTTTGATTTCAGGAGTGTCAACCAATCGCTTGCCAACAACTTCACTTCCAGCTTTTGTGGTGACCTCATTGAGACATTTAAAAATTTCTTCTTTTATTCCAGTGGAGCCCCGACCACCTTTTTTAAAGTACGGCACGAGAAGATCGTGGCTAGCCGCATTGGGTGACAATTGTCTGTCCCCAAATGCAACAGAGAAGGAACATGCTTTTTGATTGAGGTCAAAAATACGACTCTGAGCGTGAAGTGCCTCTTTTTCGGTAAACCCACTTTCAAGAAGGACTTCTTTGGACTTCTGTTTTGCCAGAGCCCTCGTGACCTCCAGCATAGCGGCAGCAACACAGACCTGAGTCTCAATTGTCTTGTCACTTTTGAGTTTCATAAGCACTCTATCAACGGCGCATTGTTCGTAATATTCACGTCCATGCTTTACGAATTTAGCCATATCTAGATCGCTTAGATTTTGATCTTTTAAAGTTTGAGCAATCAACATTTGCGATGCCAGCACTCCAATTTTATAAGCCGCTGTTACATCCGCCACACCTAGACAATCTTCTAATTGACTTTCCGTCGTTTTCACCGCTAGACATTGCTCAAATTCTTCCAAAACAATAGAGCTCAACCAATTCAAATCAGCTTCCGTACAACCAAGCTTTAAATCAGCAAAGGTATTGGCAACCATGGCGCGTGCAAAATTTTTGTAAGCGACCTTTCCAACCGCCAAGTTCCCAGGAAACACTTTGTAGTCTTTGAAGTACTGTCCAACCTCCATAGAAACGGTCTTAAGCTGTTGCCTAGATAGAATTGCAGACATTTCTTTAGAATTTGAAGCTTCCGAAAATACAGCGTCTGAAACAAGAGAGGCTCTTTTTTCGCTAGACAGAAAAGTCCACCCCACCACTTTTCCTAAGCTAATAGGAAGCGTAAGAATCGCCTTAGGAATGACAACGGGGTTGAAACTGTCTGTCGACTTTGGAAGCAGGGTAACCGGCTTGCCAAGCCCGACAGAGCACTTTCTCAAGTCGCCGACCTCTACCGCGATGCTAATTGGGAGTTCAGTTGCGGGAATCTGCTGGCGTGAACCGCCATGGTATTGAGTAGACAGCTGGCGCTTTTGATTGGGAAATTGAGAACGACCGGGATTCTGCTGAGCCATAGCTTGCCCCATAGCAAAAAACAAAGCCAAGCCCCCAAAAACCCAATTCCCCATATCTCTATATTCGGGATTTCGTTGCCGTTTGAACAGTTAAGTTTGTGTTAAGAACTATTTCTTAATTTGACCAACGGAAGGCAGTCTGATTCATTTTCTTAAACAATTCTTAACGTTTATGGCTAGGCACCGATATCAGAGCCCTATTGACTTGTACTTGATAGGTCGATAAAAGAGGGGCTCAACTGAAGAGTCCCTTAGCTCAGTTGGTTAGAGCGCTTCGTTGACATCGAAGAGGTCGGCAGTTCGAGTCTGCCAGGGACTACCATATGGCTTTCTCGCTGCCGCTCGAAAACTTAGCCTGCGGCTGATGGCTTTCTCGACACACAATCCCTACAAAGCCTTATAAATAAATCCAACCTTTGGCCAGTAACGTGTAATGGTTTGTCCAACGTTGTTGGGGTCAGCTTTTCTTTGAACATCAAAACTAAAGAACCAACACTTCGCCTTTGTAGACTCGTAAAGAATTTTATAATTCTCTTCGATAAAAGTATCTGTTATCGCGTCGTAACTGCCTGAAGCGCCAAAAGTCCACGGTTGAAGAATTCTCAAGACGAGATCTCCTCCGTATTGTTCCAAATCCTCACGAATCGACTGGATCAACCTAATGTCAAAGCGTGGCTTTGTGACGGAGAACTCATTTCTAAAATTCGCATCTCCACTTCCAGGGTTGATGGACATCTCGGTAGCGAGACGATAGCCATTGTAGCCGCCAAAAGCTGAAATGTTAATGTTCTCACCAACACGCGTTTTGATATCCACGTCCTGAGACACACTCATTCCAAACAACTCAGTGTATTCTTTGCTACCATTTCTCTCGACCCGCCCGATGAGTCGACTCCCCAATCCCCACGAAAGCAAGTGGTGAGTTCCCAAACGGCGTTCTACGTTTGCAGTACCCAATTTTGACAACTCTTCACTATCTCTCGGATCAAAAATGTCGAATTTGGGAGAGGATACCGAACTGCCGCCAGCTGTGTACGGCTGATTGAAAAAGTCATGAGTGCTTCTCCAGTCATTTGGCGAATACCCCCAAGACAAACTCGGCTCGATGGTATGTTTGATAGCCTGCAATTCGCCCCAGTCTACGTCGTAGACTTTAGACAATTGTGCATTTAATTTTTCTTCAAGAGTAACACGAGCCCTATAAGCAGTGGTATCCGAAACTTGCGGCGCAAATTGATAATGATCGGCCCTCATCTCAACAAGAGATTCCGATAGTAAAACATTAAATACGTAAAAAGGAGCGTAGATTCTCAGCTGTCCTGAACTACGATCTCCTTCGCGTATCCAATCCGTGATGGGATCAATAGGCCCCCCCGAACGCCGAAATGACTGCCTACCAATCGTCCCCGTCATCAAAACCGGTCCCACCAAGTTGATGCTCGGATAACTATAAATAAGTTCTGGAAGTAGATGAATCGCTCCGAGACTAGTGTTGTTACTCTCGTTGCGAATCAAATTGTTTCGATTAGCAATTCCTTGAACCCAAAATACGGAGTTCTCGTCTTGCCAAGCCAAGGAGAGCCGACTACTTAATGCCGGCATTCGATAGTCATTAAAGTCTTCATCAAAACTTGAAGTATATCGTGGATCACTGGCAATTTCCCCTAGATATCGCTGCACCCAATGAGGGCCTAGCTGATACCTTTCTGAAATCGACAAACCATAACGATGTTCGTCTACATTTTCTGCAGAGATATTTTTGTTGTAGGAAATCTTCGCATTAGAAAAAGTTCGACTGGAGTAGAGGTATCTATGTTCCATCCCTAAACGATGCCCACCTTCAGTCATGAAACGATATTCAAAAGTCGCATCCTGATCTTTAGAAATGGCCCAAAAGTAGGGTTGACCAAGTTGTGAACCGACTTCCGGAGAGTAAATGTATCGAGGAAGCAAAAAGCCAGATTGTCTCTTCACCTTGATGGGAAAATAGAATATTGGAAAATAGGCGATCGGCTGATCCTTGATCTGAAAAAGAGCGTGGTTGACCTCGGCATAACCCTCCAGCTCCAATTCGATCGAGGCCCCAAAAACACTCCAGGCCTGAGGGCAATCCTGACAAAGGCTCACCTTTCCATTCACGATCTTAAATTTCTGATCTCCAAGTGATTCGATCTTCGAACCGCTCATATAAACACCGGAGTCTGAAGTGAGAACCGCATCAAAGAAGACTCCTGTTGAATCATCCGTAGAAACGGTGGCTTTTGCAGCAACAATTTTATAAGGTTTTTCGATTAAAACTACATTTCCCGTAGCGTTGATTCTTTGCTCATTAGATAAGTATTCAACATCATCTGCCCTAAGTTCGCGGCTTTGAATCTGAACTTTTACATTTCCGCTTGCATGAGTAACCTTGGTTTTGAGGTTGGTCTCATATTCATCTGAAGAAAATGTAATTTTATTCTGAGCTGATGAAAAATTTGAAAGGAAAATTGTCGTTACAACTACGGAACTCCGGAGATATTTTCTCCACCAAAAACCTATGGAGCCCAGGGGAAATGTCATGACCCCAGGATACGCAAAACCTTTGAAAGGTAACTTTTAATTTCAGACCTTGGAACGATCTTATCAATCATTCCATGAGCCAAAAGAAATTCACTTCTTTGAAAACCCTCTGGCAATTTTTCGTTTATTGTCTGCTCGATCACTCGTGGTCCGGCAAACCCAACCAAAGCGTTTGGTTCAGCTATATTAATATCTCCAAGCAAAGCAAAAGAAGCAGCCACGCCCCCAGTTGTAGGATCAGTTAGTACCGATACATAGGGAATGCCTTCTTGATTCAGCTTTGAGAGCACCCCTAAGGTTTTCGCCATCTGCATAAGTGATGATAGCCCCTCTTGCATTCGAGCCCCACCACTTGATTGAAAGATAATGGCTGGCTGTCTCTTCTCAAGCGAACGCTCAAACAATCTAGAAATCTTCTCACCAACAATGGTTCCCATCGAACCACCCATAAAAGCAAATTCAAAGGCTCCCACCTGAACAGGCATTCCGTCAATTTTCGCTTCTCCAGCAAGAAATGCATCTTTCATTCCTGTTTTTTTCTGAGCCGAAGCTAGTCTAGTGACATAAGACTTCGAATCAATAAAACCCAAAAAGTCTTGGGCCTCTAAGTCCTGGTCATATTCTACAAACGAATTTTCATCCGCGATGGTTTCAACTCGCTTTTGAGAGCCGATTCTAAAATGATGCTGGCACTCCGTGCAAACTCCCAACGAGGCCTCAACATGATCATGCTGCAAAATGGCTCCACAACTCGAGCAGCGAACCCAAAAGCCTTCTGGAGCTTTAAAGATAGAATCGGTTTGTGCCTTTGGGTTCCCCTTAATACCTGGGGTTTGTCGACTTTGAGAACTCATTTCGCTTCTGTAGCCTTTTCCAGAAGCTCACCAAATGGGGGCAAATATCCAGGAACCGGAATCCACATCCACTCCCCATTACGAGCTAAAAATTTTACTTTATTTCCTAAAGTTAAAAATCGATTCATCTGAGTCTTATCAACTCCGAGTACCTGAGCCGCAGCATCGGGATTAAAAAGGAAAACCCTTCCATCGCCATTCGGGTCGGTCTTTTTTCCGGACGCAGCTAAGCTAGCAAGGTAAGTTGCAATCCTAACAAAATCATTTTTGTGTATAAGAGCAGATAACTTTGAATTGGCGTCGCGGACTCTTCCCGTAAGAGACGAAATCACCTTCATAGCAATTTCGGGAGAACGCCTGATCAAGCCCTCAAAAGCCATGCGATTCAATTCTAGAACGGCAACTTCAGTAACAGACTTCACAGTTGCAGCTCTAATTTCTTGAGCCCCCATTAAAGCCATTTCTCCGAAAAAATCGCCGTCCTTTAAAGTCGCAAGTACTTTATCTCCAGCGGGAGTGCTTTTGATGATGGCCACTTTTCCTGATTTGATAAAGAACATCGTCTGTCCTTCATCGCCCTCTTTACACAAAAAGGATTCAGGCGGGAACCGCTTACCAAACTTCTTAAAAAATTCTTCGCTTACTTGAATGCCCGAGGACATAGAATCGTTATACCCCTATTTTGTCTTCATCGTCCACGAACCGTCCCAGCCCTCTTCAGGCGGAGACTCCATCCATAACGCGCAGCGGCTGCTATACATTTCCGAGGTAGGATCTTGTGCTTTGAGCTCGTCAAATTTGACTTGAGCTTCTTTGAATTTGGCGTCGTAGTAGAGCCTCAAAGCCGTTTCAAATATCTCTGCTTTTTGACTATGCGCGGCCGCATCAGGCCCGGTAGTCTCACCGAGCACTTCAAAAATCACGACTGGCTCAAGCTTTCCTTTAACCTTTACTCGATCCAGCTCGCGACAAATAAACTCACCCTTCAAATGCTCCTTGGTGGAAGCACTAACGATGAATCGCACTCCATATTCTTTCGTCAAACCCTCTAGACGAGATCCCAAGTTCACCGAGTCGCCCATGACAGTGTAAGAGAAGATCCTAGTGGAGCCCATGTTTCCAACGCTCATATCACCGGTGTTAACGCCGACCCCGATGTCAATCGGAGGCAACCCCTTTGCCTCCCACTCCACTCTCAGCAAATCAAGCTTTTCGAGCATTCTAAGACCAGCACGCACAGCCATTCTGGCGTGTTCTTCATAAGGAACAGGTGCTCCAAAGATAGCCATGATGGCATCACCCATATATTTATCAATCGTACCGCGCTCTTCAATGACGATCTCTGTCATCGGCGTGAGATAGTCGTTCATAAATTGCGCCAACTCAGAAGCTGACATTTTTTCAGAAATACTAGTGAAGCCTCGCACGTCGGAGAACAAAACAGATAGCTCTTTTTTCTCTCCACCAAGATTCAATTTCTTCGGATCAGAAATAATCGACTTCACCAGATCGGGAGAAACATACTTCTCGAAGGCTCCCTTAAGGTAAGCCCTATCTTTTCCTTCAGTAAAATACTTGTAGGCAAGAATGGCGGCGAAAACGGCAACCGCACCAACCAAGGTTGAAACAGCGTCCACAACAACGGACTTGTTCACAAACACCCAATAATCAAAGTACAAACCTGCACCAAGAAAAACAAATACGAGCCAGAGACTAGAAAAACCATTACTAAAAGTAACTACTAAAGCAATGATCATGGAAAGCACCCACAAAATCATCAAACTAGTTTGTAGGCTGGTGTCTTTCATGGAATAGGTTTCACTTCCATCAAGAATCTTGTCGAGCATTCTTGCGGCAGCCGTTGCATGCAAATAAACACCGGCCCCTTGAAAATCAACGGGGTTAGGTCTCAAGTCATAAACACCAACACTTGTTGGTCCGATAAGGACAATCATTTTTTCTAATGGCCTTGAGGGATTCAATCCATACGTTTCAATAATTCCAGGGTGATATAAAACGTTAGGCGGTTCATTAGGATCCGACATCTCCCTCTCAATCAAGCGCCCCAAAGAAACCTTTAAGATCGATGGCCGGCGAGTATTCTGACTTCCATAAAAACGCAAAGGCAACGCACCAGAATCATCCACATCTATCAAATTAATTTTTCCGTTCTTCCTATGGATCTCGATGTTTTCAACCCCAATACTGCCCGAAGAGTAGGTTTTTAGATTCACACTAAATTCAGGGAACTCGGGGAATCGTTCATCCAAGTTGTCATTGATCTCTGGCGCAGTGTCTACTTTGTCTAAATAGGCGAGGACGGCACGTAGAGAAAGCGACGGAAAAAAAGTAGCACCTTTAATCCAGTTCTCATTTAAAAACTCAATTTCATCTCCAAGAGTCGTCTCAAGCTGTTGAACATTAAATCCTCCAACAAGGATAGCCCGGCGAAAGATCCCGTCTGGATCAGCTCTCGCATTAAAGAAACCTTCTTGCCCAGCACTAGAAGTTAATGAAATTCGATTGCCAACCGGACAACTAAAAGTTTCGAACAAGACCTTGGAGTCATTTCTGATAACAGGAAAACCTGGGAGTGAAGCCGAATCTCCGGGCCCCACCAACTTTCCAAATTGTTTAAAATAATCATCAGAAGAAATTTGTCCGGCTTCTTTGATTTTTTTTAACACTGCAGGATCTGTAAAATTTGTTTCGCTTGAGATAGAGCAGCTACCGCCCTCCCAAAGATAACCGAGAACCGTGTTTGTTTTTCTTAGAGATTTGGCAAATATCCGCTCGCCAACCTCGACCATATTATTTTTTAAAACCTGGATCTGCTCTCCAGATAGCTCGGCTTTTTCTTTCACCGATCGTTCATCCATTTCAACTCTCGTTTGGATCACATAATCCAGCCATTCAGCAGTTAGTTCAGGCTCAGCAAACACGACGTCAAACGCCACAGTTTCAGCACCCAAGGCGTATAATCTATTGATGATCTCGGCATAAGTCGCTCTAGGCCAAGGCCAGCGTCCGTATCTCGCTAAAGACGCATCATCAATCTCCGCAACGACAACTCGTTTTGCAATCTCAGCAGGCTTAGCCTGGAATTTAAAATCATACCAAGATCTCTCTAATCCATCAAAGATCCTCGTAATACCTGAAGCGCCAGCCATTCTTTCTGTAGCAGGGATATGCCGCTGCCAAAGCACAAAGCTAAAAAAACTAAGAACAAACGATGCGATTAAGAATGGTTTTATAAACTTTTTCATGGCCTGGATTCGACGATAAGTTTATAGGATTCCTGACTCGAAAGGCCTTTTGCTTGTGAAAGAATTTTGGCCGCTTTTCGTGGCGCCGCATTTCTAAATTCAAGCAGCTCTTCAATTGTCAAAGTAGTCGATTGACTTAAGCTATCGCTAGGACGCCCTTCCAGAACAATTGTTAGCTCGCCAAGCGCATCATCTTTTTGAAGCTTCGCCTTCACCCGCTCCAGAACCTCAGAAACACTCCCTGAAAAAATTTCTTCATATGTCTTCGTTAGTTCTCTCGTGAGATGAATGGATCGATCTGCCAAATTGGAAGCAGCTAATTTTTCCAAAGTGTTCACGATCTGATAACGGGTATCAAAAAATACAAAAGTGTTCACTTGATCAACAGCTGACACAAAGCCCTTGAAGGCCTTAGAATCAGCTCCGTCCTTCGGTGCAAATCCATAGAAGGAAAATGGCAAACCAAAGCCTCCCGTAGCCTGTATAGCAAGCACAGGAGCACAGGGGCCCGGCAACGCCTCAAAGGACCAACCTTGCTCCCTTGCATACTTGGTAAGGGCAAGGCCTGGATCATTGATAATAGGAGTTCCTGCATCAGACACGGTGATGACAAGCTTTCCCTCGGCATCACTTTCGAGCTTCGACCAATCCTCAGACCATTCTTCGCTACCCGGAATCGTCCGAATCTTGACACCAGGTTTCAAGCTCATGTCTAGAGCCTGCAAGAGTGAACGGAATTTTCTCGTATCCTCACAGTAAACGTAGTCTGCATCCAAAATCACCTGCTTAGCCCTGAGACTCAAATCCAGGGGATTTCCCAATGGCAGGGCCACACTTTTGATGATCGGACTCGTTTTCTTTGCCATTATTCTATTCAAGGTCCGTTCTGAGAGTGAAGCAAGCCCCGACGCATTGTGCAGACAGATTTTTGGCAGGCACTTTGGCGTGGAGTCTGTAACAATAGATGTATATGAAAGCCAAAATTCGCAAAGAAAACGATTGTACTGTGGTTGAGCTCAGTGGGTTCATTGACTACGAAACCCTGACCCCCCTGACTCGTCAACTTCAAGAGATCTACCGTGAAAATGAAGCCTCAAAAGTTGTGATCAACATGCGCGGCCTAAATTTTGTGGGTAGTTCTGGAATCTCAACCTTTGTGAAATCGCTGGGCGTTTTCAATCGACTCAAAATGAAACCTTCCTACTGTGGATTGAAGAAAGAGTTTCACCGGATGTTCAAGCTTTTTGAAGATCGTGGCAATTTTGAAATTCTAGAAGACGAATGCGAAGCTCAAGAAGCTGCGATACTTCGGTTCGAAGCATGGCAAAAACGCACTATTCGCAGTTCCGAAACTCACTAATATTTTTTTCTGAAATACCCCAAAGAACAAACCGAAGCAGGCAGCCTTACTAGAATTGGGGTGACCTGCTTAACTTGTTTTTGAAGTATGTCTCTAAGGCCCACGGCTTTGAGTAATTCGAAAATGGATTTCCGGATGGGCCAGATGGCAAGGACCAATTGACCTGAACTTCTTTTTCAGACCATTCCATGCACAGTCTGGAAGCACCCCCATGTGTTGCAGGAAAATCCAAAGGCTTCTCTGGATCCCAATCGTATTCAAATCTACCTGAGCTATCCAAAGCACCAGATACTTGGGGCCTCAACAAGACTCCCTCATGAAACATGCTTCCAATCGGCTCCGGCGCTCTCACCAAAGGGTGTAGCCACGAAACTCTATGAAGATTTCCCCACTTCCAATACTGATAAAGGGGGCCAAACCCCTCACTAAGCTCGTTTACCGACTGTGAAAAAGACTCACTCAATGTCTCCTCTACGCTTTTGCCTGTCCACGACTCCCATTGGGCGCGAGCCTTCGGATCTTCGATAACTTCTTCAACTAGATGATGGGTAAACGTTCGGCGCCCCCAGGCAATCATCATCTCCTTTATCGCTGGCCCCCTGACTTCGTCTTGAAGCACTTCAGCCGGAGTCAGCTTCTCAATGATTTTCCATTTAAAACGAGCATGCCAAAGTACAATGAGACTCGTTCTAAAGTCTTCAGCATTGGCATCTCCATCCCAAGCATCAATCTCAGAAAGCATTTTCATACAGTCAGAGTGAGGCATCACAGTTCCCGAACACAACCTTCCCGCACTCGCCATCTTTCGAGCTTTCACAAAAAATCTATTTAGTCTCGGAGAGTAAAAATCATGTTGCGAGTATCCAAGCTCCCGAGTGTTGTCATCAAACTTTTCAGCAATTCTTTCAGCACGTTTGTCTGGGGCCCATAGATAGGCAAGTTCACGATTGATTTTTTGCTCGCTTCCCTTATCAGACCAAATACTTTGATTCGCAGTCACAAGCATAAAGGGATCCTCCCCCCCGTAAGCCTGCTTAAAATAAGGCCGCTCTGAGGGGTACGAAAGATAGCGATCACGTTTCAAAAATCTTGAATCCAGAGTTTCAAGCCCATTGTCCCTTCGCTTTGGCCGCCCATAAAGCACCCCAGTTAACATATGTCCGACCTGAAGTTTCTGTCCCTTTTCTTCACTAATCCAAGTGAAGTTAATCGGAGGATACTGAATTTTCTCCACCAAATCTTCTTCGAGATTTTCACCAAGCCCAAGGTTTCTAAGAACAAAAAATTCCATAGTTGAAGGCGTGGTTTTGAAAATAGGACTATCTAAAGCTACGGGAGATTTATAGGCAGCAAGCTTGGAGAAATCAGAAAAGATATTATTGACGATTGGCCCATGCTCAGACCAGATGGCTTCAATATTCTTGGGCTCAACCTCACCTGTTTTCATATTACGAACACTAAACTCTTCAACAGTAACTTTTAAGTTTTCTGTATCTTTGCCTTTGATCTCAATCAAATCTTGGGTGTCTGCAAGCGAACCCGAAGTGATTCCCCACAGCAACTTCTGAAACTTAGCCTCTTCATTTAAATTCTGAACATAGCCAATAACGACGGCTGGAGTTCCAGGCATCATGAATCCCTGCCCTTTTACTCGATCTTTTATCCTATAAGAAATCGGATAAAGCGGTGAAGGCCAAGTCAATCTAAGATGCGTATCATTACAGAGACTCAAAGCTCGACCTACACGAGGATTCGCAAGCACCCACATATTGGAGGCACCTTGAAAAGCCGATTCCGCCCCCCAAGATGTCGCGTAGTTTTCGAGACGATTCCAGACCGACACGGCTTCTTCAGGATGCTCCATGTCGGATTCTACAGGCGAGAAATCAAGTTCAGGAATCATTCCACTTGCATCTAACTTATAAGGAAGTGCTTTTTTCGGGATTGGCACATAGCCCAAAGTTGGCTTTTGTTTTGCCACAGGCTTAAGTAGCCCACCCGACTTTGAGATGTTCAATAATTTTTGTTCATACAAGGCAACCGCACTTAAATCCGATGGAGGTTGAAGCCACTTAGACTTCTCTACTCCCAGCTGAGTCTTAAGCGCCATGTAAGTCTTTTCCATGTTTTGGTCGTAAGACAAACTCCAACCATGAAACCTAGCAATCGCTAGAACATCTATTCCAGTCCAAGAAGATAAATCATCTCGAAAAATGCCCATGATTTTATATTCAATCGGCAACGACTTTTCTTCATGGCGCAAAACTGCGTTTCTTCCATCCGCGAAAGCTTGGGCCGCTCGGCGCGCGACGGAATCTACCGCAAGTGAATGCCAGACTTTCTCAGCGGCCCTATAATTGAAGCGCATCAATTGATCATTAGAGAGCATGCTTGCCCCCAACATTGAGCTTAGTCTACCAGTAGATGCTAGACGTATAAGTTCAGTCTGAAACTCTCGATCCCATCCTTGAAGGTAGCCCATAGCAAACCAGAGTTGAGTTTCGTCTTTGGCCTCAATTTGGAAAGCGGCGGAGTCGCCAACTCTTTTGGCGCTAAATTCATAGCGTGCATCTTGAAACTCTAATTGTTCCAGATCACGCCCCCAATAATAAGACATCACCTTCGAAGCTACGACCAGCAGAACCAAAGCAATGACTCCACCCCAAACCAATCTTCTCAGAAATTTCATCATTTTCGTTTTACCTTCGTCCTTTAAATCTAGAATCTGGCAGATAATCTAATTGATATTTATGCTTGGCGTAACTCACCAAGAAGCCCATTTCCACTCGATGCAATCCCGTTGAATCTAGCAGAGATGTTGGTGGGTTTGGGAAAGTCTTGATATCCCAAATGGCTTCCACAGCAAGAGCGTCAAGCTCCTTTACACCACTAGGTTCAAGGAGTTCGACGTTTCTCAATGAACCGTCCCGGTCAAGCCAGAACACACAGCGTGTCGAATACACACCGTCTATAAGTACGAGTGTCGTCTGCAAAAACTTTTGAACTTTTGGTTCCCACCTGGGACCAATTTCGCGCTTCACACGATTAAAAAAGGAAGCATAGACATATTCATCGGTATTCAGAAGAGTTTTCGACGATACGGCAATGTGAGAGTTCAGGGGATCCATAGAACCCTCCAGAACTTCCGCCCCTGTCCTAGCCCTTTCTTGTGTATCTGGCAGCTTCCAGAGGCCCTTCAAGAATTCCAATTTCTCTGGAAACGCCGCCGTAGAATTGTCCCGCAGTGTTTCGCCTCCGTCCGGAGATCCAAAACGATTGGATCGCGTTTGCTCCTTCACTCGTTGTGTTCGCTCGCCCAAGAACTCTGCACGATCTTCGGGACTCAAGCTATTTTTGGCAGCAAGAGTTTCCACCAACTGGCGAAACTCTTTTTCTTTCATCGTTCTTACATCGATAGACCGCGGAGGAATGGGCTTAGGAAAAAATGGCTTTTCGGCGACTCCCTTCTTCTCTCCACTTTGAAGCCAAACAATCAGCCCCATGTGAAACAAGACAGAAAAAAATAAGGCTTTTTTCATGATTCTGCGCCCCATGGTCTATACGAAACTTCGATCAAAGAAAGTCCTCGAGCTGGAGCACACCGCCCAGCCTCAGCACGACTCTTTCCTTCTGCCAAAAGTTGGTAGGTATCAGACAGGCTTCTCTTGTTTTGTCCTACCTCTACAATAGCTCCAACTATATTTCGAACCATTTGCTTCAAGAAGCCTTCGCCCGTGATTCGCAAACGAAGCAACACGCCAGACCTCTGAGCCACCGAAACACCATAAGGTTCGAGTATGGTCTTCATTTCAAAAATTTTTCTGATCGTGGTCTTTGCATCATGATTAGAGGCCGCGAAGGCTTTAAAATCATGTTCACCTTCGAACATTTGAACAGCCTTTAAAAAATCGGTCGTATTAAACTCATTCCACTCCTCCGGAATCCCCCAAACTCTCTCAGACATGAAGACCGGCTTTGAGCTTCGAAAGAGAATGGAGTATTCGTAAGTTTTCCAGCAGACTTCATTCAAAATATGAAAATCTTCTTCTTGCCGGAAGACATCCGTTACAGCAATACTATCCGGGATTAGCCCATTAAGGCTTTGTCGCAATTTTTCGATTGAGCGATCACTAAAATCAAATTCAATGTCCGTTGGTAGTGAAAAATTACAAAAATATTCTCTGGCATGCACACCAGCATCAGTCCGACCACAGCCTTGAGTAGCAATGCGAGCGGATGAGCGAAAAATGATCTTTAATGCTTTCTCAATAGAGCCTTGAATGCTTGGAATTTTTTGTTCATCAGACTCAGATTGTATCTGCCATCCACAATAGTTTTCTCCTGAAAATTCCAAGCGCAAAGCCAGTTTGCGACTTTCAGGACTCACATTTGCAGGCCTGAGCAACCTACTACCCCCGATCCCTTAGGACCTTTACAATCTGCAATGCATTGGTCGCAGCACCTTTGCGAAGCTGATCACCCGCAATAAAAAAGTGCCACGTTTTCTTGTGGAGCAAATCCTGCCTTATTCTTCCCACCAAAACGTCATCTTGGTCTTGTGCTTTTTGAGGGCTAGGAAAACTTCGTTTGAGCGGTTCATCTACAATCTTTAGGCCAGGAGCTTGGGCGAAAGCCTCTTGAATCGTATCTAGATTCACTTCTTTCTCAAGATCCACAGTCACACTTTCGGCGTGAGCTCGAATAACTGGAACACGCACGCATGTTGCCGAAATCCAAAGATCCTTTAAATCAAGAATTTTTTGAGACTCTTCAACAACTTTAAACTCTTCATCATTGTAAAGGAAGGCTTCACCATCCGGGTCCATCCGAGCCATCGAGTTATGACTGAGAACATTCAAAATCAATGGTTCTCCAAAAACCTCTGTGTTCCAAGTATCTACTGGAGAGTCCCACTGGCGAAGTTGAGACTTGAGCTCTTCCAAGCCCGGAAGTCCCGCCCCACTTGCCGCTTGATATGTGCTCACAACAGCTCGCTTTAATCCAAAAGGCTTCAACGCATTCATAGCCACACATAAAATGGCAGCGGTACAATTTGGGTTAGCCACAATTTTACCAGAATAATCAGAAAGCAGATGCCCATTTACCTCGGGCACGACCAAGGGAATGTCTTCATTCATTCGAAAAGCTGATGAGTTGTCGACCAGGAAAGAATTTGGACCTAACTTTCCAGAAAGCCATTTGGCCTGGTCGGCATTTGCAGCATTAATCACAAAATCGCAACTCTGAATTTCTTCCACAGATTCTTCCAGGGCGTGAATGTTTTTTCCATCGTCTGTTGTTCTTGCTGTCGAAGCAAATCCAACAACCTCCAAATCTTTAGCACCTAAAATCTCTGAAGCGAGTCGCCAAGCCTCTTGTCCAACAACTCCCGTCGCACCAACAATTCCTAATTTCATTATGTCTCCTTTGATTTGCGCCGAATTGGAATCACTTTAAAAAACTTTTTCCAAATAAAGCGGCTTAATTCCCCAATCGGTCCCCACAAAACATAAACGGCAGCGACTGGAAAAAACGTAAGTTCGGGCTTAGGCGAAATTACAATAATGGCGACAGCAATCAACAATAGCCACGCAAAAGTTTTCTGAGATTTAAATTTGAGGTCTTTAAAACTTCGGTATCGAATCGTGGAAATCATGGCAATAGCGAGAAACAGCGCCAAGACCAAAGTATAGGGTTCACGGAAATCCTCCACTAAACCCAATTCACGATAGAACAAAACCGCAGAAGCCACTGCCCCCGCAGCAAAAGGACTCGGAAGTCCTTGAAAGTACCGCTTCTCAACACTCTGCTTTAAGACGTTAAAACGGGCCAAACGAAGCGCAGCACACAACAAGAAGGCAAAAGATGCCACCATCCCCAAGTTTCCGAAAGGCTGAAGCGCCCAAAAGAAAAGCAGCATGGCTGGCGCCATTCCAAAACTAACCAAATCAGCTAGGGAATCATACTCTTCACCAAAAGCGGACTGCGCTTTTGTAAGTCTCGCCACACGACCATCCAAACCATCAGCAAAAGTCGCAATAAAAATAGCATAAGCAGCAGTAACCCACTCACCCTTGAACGAGTTCATTACTGAGAAGAACCCAAAAAATAAATTTGCAGATGTGAAGAGATTAGGAAGGAAGAAGAATAGGATCTCTTTCCTTCTTCCTCTAACTTTCATATTACTCAATCGAAATCAGGCGTATCTGAAGGAGGAACAACAGCTGGGATCTCTAGTTCTTGAGAACGAGGTGCTTCTGTTTCAGAATTATCTTCAGAACCAGCATTCATCTCTTCACTTGATACAGAGGATTCCATCGCAGCAATAGGCTCAGGGATCGGCTGTTGAAAAGCAGGCTCAGCCTTAACTGGAACCTTTTTTTCCTCACTTGGGGATGCGACTGCCTCCTCGTTATCAACGATGGAGTTAAAATCCACAACTTCAGCATTGCCAGCTTCGTCAGGCAAAGAGGCCAAATGCTTTTCAAGGTCTTCGGGCTTCAAAAGCCCCAAGGTCAAAGACCTCAAACGCACACGCGTATCGAACAAGTTAGGGTAAACGGGAGAACCTGCAGGCACGAAATATTCTTTTTTATTACTCATAATCTTTTTCCTTAATTCCTTTGGGTCAAAGTCTGTTCTAGACCCTAGGCTAGAGTTACCGACTTATCGAGGTAAACATCTTGAATGGATTGAAGCAAATCAACCCCTTCTTTGAATGGTCTTTGGAAAGCTTTGCGTCCTGCGATGAGGCCCATTCCCCCTGCGCGCTTATTGATGATAGCTGTTTTCACAGCTTCAGCTTTGTCAGTAGCGCCTTCAGAAGCTCCACCAGAGTTGATCAAACCAATACGACCGCTGTAACCATTCAAGACCTGGTAACGGCAAAGATCAATCGGGTGATCGCTAGAAAGTTTTTCGTAAACGTCAGGATGAGTCTTGCCGTGCTTAGTTGCAAGGTAGCCACCATTGTTTGTCGGAAGCTTCTGCTTCAAAATGTCTGCTTTAATGGTTGCGCCCAAATGGTTAGCCTGCCCCGTAAGGTCAGCACTTGAATGATAATCCACACCATCAACCTTGAATCCAGTGTTTCGAGTGTAGCACCAAAGAATGGTCGTCATTCCCATTTCATGGGCAGCTTCGAAAGCTTCTGCAACTTCCAAAATTTGACGACGAGACTCTTCAGCTCCGAAGTAGATGGTCGCACCGACAGCAGCAGCGCCCATATCGTAGGCTTGCTTCACACTGGCATACATCGTTTGATCGTATTGGTTCGGGTAGCTCAAAAATTCGTTGTGGTTTAATTTCACAACAAAAGGAATTTTGTGAGCATATTTACGAGCGACAACCCCGAGAACCCCCAAGGTTGAAGCGACGCCACTACATCCGGCCTCAACAGCCATTTTTACAATGTTTTCAGGATCGAAGAACAATGGATTCGGAGCGAAAGAAGCTCCAGCCGAATGCTCAACGCCTTGATCGACAGGAAAAATCGACATGTAACCAGTTCCAGCCAATCTTCCGTGGTTAAGAATCCTTTGCATCGCATTCATAACTGGGATCGGTCGATCACTATCCGTGAAAACATCAGTCACCCAATCAGCGTGTGGGGTCTTCAGAGTTTCAGCGGGGACAGTTTTGCATTTGTGAGTGAGAAGTGATTCGGCTTCAGCGCCTAAAAGTTCTTGATAATTTAAGGACATAGCCCCCTGACTTAGATGAGAACCCAGGGCTTTTCAACTCAAATCAGCGATCCTTTTCGAAAAACGCCGGAGATTTGCCGAGGTCTCAAAATCAATCGTCTACGCTTAGGGAAGCGGCAATAAAATCCCGAAATAACGGGTGACTGTTCTCGGGGCGACTTTTGAATTCTGGATGGAATTGGCAGCCGAGATACCAAGGGTGTCCTTTTAATTCAAGGATTTCAACTAGCTGCGGCTTAGGGTGATTTCCAGACAGGACCATCCCATTTTTTTCAAACATTTTTCGATACTTGTTTTGGAATTCAAGACGATGCCTGTGTCTCTCCCACACGACAGGCTTTTTGTAGGCCTTAAAAGCCAATGAGCCTTTTTTGAGACGACACTCGTAGGCTCCGAGCCTCATCGTTCCACCCTTTTGAGAATCTTTCTGGCCTTCCATGAAATCCACAATTTTATCGACTTTGGAGCGATTCGAACTAACGAACTCGCCGCTGTCAGCCTTTGGCTTGCCACAAACATGGCGTGCAAATTCTACAGCCATAAGCTGCATCCCCAAACAGATTCCAAACGTAGGAACATCTTTCTCTCGAGCAAATTCTATCGCACGAATCTTTCCGGCCACGCCGCGAGAGCCGAAGCCACCAGGAATGAGAATACCATCACATTCGTTAAGCAAACTCGCACGTGATTCAACACTTTTGAATTTTGCAGATTCCAGTTCTTCCGCATCAATGTAATGAATTTTGAGTGCTGCACGATGATAGGCCGCTGCGTGCACGAGAGCCTCATGAAGCGATTTGTAAGATTCCGTGAGTCCTGTATATTTTCCAACAACACCAATATTCACAGTGCTAAGAGGATTCATCAAACGATCCACAAAGTCATGCCATGATTTCATCTTGTCTTTGTTGCTCTTAATGGGAAGACCAAGACTTCTGCAGAGCTTTTTATCGAAACCATCCGCCTCTAGCACGAGTGGCAATTTATAAATGCTATCCACGTCTTTCGCCGTGATCACCCTATCGGGAGACAGGTTTGAAAAGAGGGCGATCTTTGCTCTAGCTTCTTTGGCCAAATGGCGATCAGATCTGCAAACCAAGAAATCCGGCTGAATACCGATGCGGCGAAGCTCTTGGACGCTATGCTGAGTGGGTTTTGTTTTGAGTTCATGAGCTGTCGCAATATAGGGCACTAAAGTGAGATGAACATAGCTCACATCCTTGGGGCCCAAATCAAACTTTAACTGCCTGACGGCCTCAAGAAATGGAAGCGACTCGATGTCCCCCACAGTTCCTCCGATTTCAACGAGAGCGACATCGTAGCCCTGAGCTAATTCGATGATGTGTTCTTTGATTTCGTTGGTAACGTGAGGAATCACTTGAACCGTTGCACCGAGGTAGCCACCTTCGCGCTCGCGGGCCAAAACTCTTTCGTAAATCTGGCCGCTGGTAATGTTATGTTTTTTGGAGACGCTTTCATCAGTGAAGCGTTCGTAGTGACCAAGGTCGAGATCTGTCTCGGCGCCGTCATCCGTGACAAAAACTTCACCGTGCTGAAAGGGAGACATGGTTCCTGGGTCAACATTTAAGTAAGGATCCATCTTGAGCTGTACGACTTTAAGACCTCGGCGCTTTAAGAGCATAGCCATACAAGCGGCAGTGAGTCCCTTGCCAAGACTGGAAATCACTCCCCCGGTTACTATAACGATCTTTGCTTGTTTTTTCTTTGCCATTTCAATCCACTCCAGCTCGTCTAGCCCTTAGGATCTGTTAATTCAAAAAGCTAAATTTAACCAATATAAAAATCGACTTGTTCATGCCAGCGACCACGCCATTCTCGAAGATAGGCGTGAGGCCTTCCTGGGTTCGTTGAGTAGTCAATTAACGCGTAAGTATAACGCGTTCCCTTGCCAAGATTGGACATAGAGAGGTTTGTTACCTCAGTCCATGTGCCAGTGTTGATGTATTCCCGACCGTCCTCAAACTGCTTGTAGTGCGGATAATGAGTGTGCCCCATGATTATCGTGTGGAAGTCACTATTTTCTGCCAAAACCTTTTGTGCAGAATCCGTGATAGACGGCTGGTAAAACAAAATCTCTTTGATGATCTTAAATGTCGTAACAATGTTGCTCGTTCTATATAGCGAACGAGAAAAGCGTGTTGCAAAGAAATAGAAAAACCCTCGCACCATCAACTTCAAAGTCCACCAGGTGTCGGTTAGCAAACTCCACCTGATAAAAGCCTTCACGGGCCTCACCTTGTCGATCGCCGGTCTTTCCATCTTGATAGGAACAATGAAATTCACGATAAAGTGTGATCCCCAGGGAAGATTGAGAATGGGCTCTCTAAGCCCCTTGGAAATAAATAGCTTCTTCGGATTCAGACGATTCACAGCCTCATATTGCTGACCATGCTCATAGACGATGCCATCTGCGATATAGCGAAAATTTCTCCAGGTCACAGGACAATCAATTTCTTTGGAGAAAAGATCGCGGCATTTCTCCCAGATCATTTCTGTGTCATGGTTCCCTAGAATATAGACCACTGATTTATTAGGAAGGTTGCAAAATTCTCTCAATGCCTTGAAGAATTCGGGATGCCCCTTGATGCAAGACTTCAGTTTTTCGAGACTAATCTCTTCAGTGAGAACAGGGCTATAATACCCTCGATAGTCTACCTGGATGAGATTGAGGATATCGCCCAGCAAAATGAGCTCAACTTCAGCATCATAATACTTGCCGCTGCTATAATGGTCTAAGAATTCGGCGAATTTGGAGTCGGCAATAAAATCCTCAAGAACATTGACCGAGCCGTCAGGAAGCACGCTACCTTTTCCGATATGAAAATCCGAAACAACAAGCTTGTACTTCGCCACCTTGCTAGCCTACTCCAAAGCCCGCAGGCATAAAAGGTTAAGTCTTGAGAATATACAGGAATTTTAATGAGTATTAAGCCGCGACCAAGGTATTTCGAGATTTCCGTTTGGCCTCAAACATGGCCCTGTCAGCTTCGTCGATGATACATTGAGGTGTGTCGCCATCCCTTATGACGCGTATCCCCACCGAGATAGTAAGTTTTGCGATGCCCTTACCCTCGAGCCCATTAACGGGGAAGTCTTCAGCCTCAATCTGCGAACGCAAGCGCTCTCCAATCGCCGTAGCACCCTCAAGTCCACCCGAAACAAGAACAACAAACTCGTCACCACCATATCGAAAGGCCATATCATCTACTCGAATAAGTTCCGCGATCTTTCGCCCCACAGAATTAAGCAACTGCCCACCGGTTTGGTGGCCATGCTTTTCATTCACACTTTTGAAATAGTCAACGTCGACAAAAAGTAGCGCTGGCTGCAGCTCTTCACGTCTCTCAATGGCATCAGTAAGGCGGTGCCTTAAATGTCTAGCATTGAAAAGCCCCGTAAGATCGTCGAGCATCAGCTCAGTTTGAAGTTGGCGAACCTTTTCGCGAAGTTCCCCTATTTCAATTTGAAGATCTTGTTTTGTTTTCTCACGATCTTCCTTGCGGTTTTTCTTACTCATGCGGCATCATCCCCTTTTTCGAACCCAGTCATAGGTACGTCGCGATCACTAGCGGATGGCAACACCTCTTCTGCAAGTCCAGAAAGCAGGTCATTGGCTAGTTTCAAGGATTGAGTCGCCCGTTTGATACGTGCAGAACGGTCTTCGGCTTTTTCAGTTTCCTCAACCATTCTTTCTCTCAATCCATCAAGCTCATAGTGCAGTCGATCAATCTCACGTCTTTGATCGAGTAGTTGTTCATCTTTTGAAGCGAGCAAGGCTTCCGCGTCTCGTTTTTGAAGTTCTAATTTATTGTACAGCTCTCGCTCCTGAGCTCGAATTTTCACAAAGTCTCCGCGCACTCTCTCACGAAAGTCTTCGAGTTTATTCTGGGCTTTGCTGGCTTGAAAAATAGCGTTATCAAGTCGAAGACTAAGGGCTCTCAATTCTTCTTGATGTGTACCTTCCATCTTCTGAATATGGAATTGCTTTTGACTTAACTCTTCTTCATAAGAGTTCACCTGACTCTGAAGATCATCGTTCGCAAGGCTGAGTCGACGACGCTCCTGCACGTCTTGAGTCAGCTTGGCTTCAAGTTTGGACATTTGCCCCTTAAGAACTCTTACTGTGGCATCTTTTTCCCTGGCCTCACGCTCTTTCATCGCCGCGTATTTCTGAACAGTAGAAATATCGTCTGATTTTAAATGCTTCGACAATGCGGGATCGACCATCGAAGGAGCGTTGGCATTTTCATTGGCCATGGAATCGAAATCCAACCCATCATCAAACAAAGCGTCGTTCCCTGGTATAACAGGCTCATCTTTGATCTCGGCCGCAAAAGTATCTCTTCCAGCCAGAGGCCCACTAATGTCGGCATCGGGATGTTCAATCTTAGATTCCACAGAATTCGACTCCAGATTAAGAGCTAAGTCATCTTCACTGAGATCATCAGAGCTTTGAGCAATGGGACCTGAAGAAAACATTTCCATATCGATGGCACTCTCTTCGATAGCAGCATCGCTTATGCCAGCATCTTCACCAAGTTGCCCAGCCAAATCTGCCCCCAACAAAGCAGCTGCTGAATCGAGATCGGAATCTTCATCATCTATATTCAAGCCGGAAGCAGCAAGCTCATCAGAAGAATCAACCTCAGCTTCGCCATTAAGATCAAACGAATCAACCTCGGCTTCGCTATTGAAATCAAGCGAATCACCATTCAGCTCATCATTAGCCGCATCCGAGCTAAATAATTCCGTATGTGCGTCGTCACTAGGAACAGGAGAATCGTCAAACAGGTGCGTAGACTCCGAGGAGTCTGAGGTAGAGTCAATCGACATGCCGCCATCATCCGCCTCGCCGTCAACATTTAATCCAAGATCACCGACACCCAGAGCATCAGCATCAACCTCTGTGCCCGCGGCCACACTCTCAAAATTCAAAGCATCTACATCATCATTCGCATCGCTATCGCCCTCAACACTCATACCTTCAGACGAATCATCTAAACCTAAATCGAACGAGATGGGATTGCCAACATTTGAATCAGGCTGAAGACTTAAGCTTCCAGTGCCAGTAGCTGGCTCCATTTCTTCTTCAAATAAATAATCAATGCTCTCTAGCAGAGCATGCTCTTCGCCAATCTCAATTTCGGGATCTAAAACTTCTCTCCAAGCCTCTCGGATGGGATCATCATATAGAACCAAAGTACGAACCATTAATTCCCCGGCCTTAACCTTGGAAACCCACTCATCGATAGAAGACAAATCTGATCCTGTCGCCACAATGAACATAAGGTCGTAATTGTCATGCTGGTATTCACTAGCATTTGAAAGACACACCGGCGCCTCTCCATGGGAAGACAAGAACCCTAAAAGTTCGGACGCACGAGTCGACTGAATCGACTCTGATGTGCCAACTACAAGTATTTTATAGCGAGTCATCTTTATGAGGTATCGGTAATACCTGCAGAAAATATGAGAAATTGATTAAGATTCGGGATCTTTATCTTCTGTTGCAATGGGCAAAGTCAGCTCAAAACAGGTGCCAACCTTCATTTTCAAGAGCTTAATGCGGCCTCCCATTTCCTCAATGATGGATCTGGTCAGGTATAACCCCAGCCCACTCCCCGTTATGCTAGTGCCCCCCGCTACATTTACTGCTGTCTGATCTTGGTGAATGTGAGCAAGTTGACCTTTTGTTGTAAAAAATGGCTCAAACACTCTTTCAAAATATAATTCTGGAATTCCAGGCCCATTATCAGAAATTTTGATCGAATAATGTCGATCTCTCCCGAACTTTCCATCAATCGAAATCATTTTGTCTGCAGGGACCTCTCTCTTCCCGAAAAATCCAAATGACTCTGCAGAGTTTTTTACTAAGTTCAACAAAACTTCGTAGAAGCGACTTTCATTCCCATAAAGCTCCACATCTTCAATATTGACTTTGAGCTCCACACCACTTTTCTCCAGCGATTTAGAGAAATGCTTCGATAAATCTGTACAAATTTTTTCCAGACGGAAAACGGTCACGTTTTCCTCCAGAGGACCCGCCAGTCCCTGCAAACTTTTGGTGATATGAAGGCTTCTATTGCAGGCCTCGCGAACCACCTCTAAAGCTTCACGCATGTCTTCCAACGTTCCGCTATCAAGAGCCCATTCTGCATGACCATCTGCCGCACCCAATATATTGTTGAATTCGTGTGCCACACCGGATGCCAGCAATCTACCGTCCCAGGCAAGCCCTTTACCCACACGGCTTCGCACGGATTCATGTCTGACTCGCTCAGCTACCATCAGCTTTCGCTTCAAATCACGAATTTGTTCCTTGAGGTCTTCCAGCAATACAGCTTCTTTCGATTTTGTCATAGGCCTTAGCTAGAAGCATCCCCCATCCCTGAGGAGCAAGTCAAGTTTGCGCATTCGCGAAACCGTATCGCGCAATTTCGCAGCGGCTTCGAAGTTTAGCTCTCTGGCCTGCTGCCGCATCTGCGTCTCAGTTGCCTTCATAAGCTTGCCGAGTTCCTTGAGGTTCTGAGGTAGATCATCATAGCTCTCTGCCATTTCAAGAGTAGTGACATCACTTTTTTCAAGACGATCCGTCACATCACTATTGCCAGAGCTTGTCGTCGAAGTCGGTGTGATGCCATGTTTGAGATTGTACTCGGCTTGAATTTCTCTGCGGCGGGACGTTTCTCCCATGGCTTCTTCCATGCTTCTCGTAATGCGGTCGGCGTATAAAATCACGTGGCCGTTGAGATTTCTCGCGGCACGTCCAAAAGTCTGGATGAGTGCCGTGCGAGACCTCAAAAACCCTTCCTTGTCCGCGTCCAAAATGGCAACCAAAGAAACTTCTGGGAGGTCTAAGCCCTCTCTTAAAAGGTTGATCCCAACCAAGACATCAAACTTTCCTTTTCTAAGGTCACGTAGAATTTCGACACGCTCAAGCGTTTCAATATCGGAGTGCATGTAGCGAACTCTAACGCCCTTCTTCGTAAAAAAGTCCGTCAGATCCTCAGCCATTTTCTTAGTCAAAGTCGTCACAAGAACTCGCTCACCCTTTGCCGTTCTTTCGCGGCACTGTTCAAGCAAGTCTTTGACCTGCTCAGTCGCAGGCCGCACCTCAAGAGTCGGGTCTAGTAGTCCCGTCGGACGAATGATTTGTTCAACGATACGGCCTTCTGATTTTTCGAACTCATATTTAGAAGGCGTCGCGCTCACAAAAATCAACTGATCAACTAAGCCTTCAAATTCCTCGAACTTTAAAGGCCTATTGTCTAGCGCGCTCGGCAAACGAAAACCGTGCTCCACAAGATTCATCTTTCTTGCCCTATCACCTCGATACATGGCACCGATTTGAGGAATGGATACATGACTCTCGTCGACCAGCAAAAGCCAGTCTTTGGGAAAATATTCAATTAGGGTTGGGGGCTGCTGTCCTTCTTTACGGCCAGACATGTGCCTCGAATAGTTCTCTACTCCCGGGCAGTATCCTACCTCTTGCATCATCTCGATATCGTAAAGCGTGCGCTGTTCGAGGCGCTGATATTCCGCGTGTTTTCCCAAAGACTTCAACTGCACAAGTCGCTCTCGCAATTCTTCCTGGATCGATGCAATCGCTCTTTTTTTGGTGTCAGCATCTGTCACATAATGAGAACCTGGGTAGATTCCAACCTTCCGAAGCGAGTTCAGCCTTTGTCCCGTCAAGGGATCAAGTTCGTCGATCGAATCGACTTCATTCCCAAAAAAACTAATGCGAATGGCGCGAAGCCCTTCATAGGTGGGAAAGATATCTACTGTGTCTCCACGCACTCTAAAACTACCTCGATGGAAGTCAACGTCACTTCGTGTGTAGCTTACTTCCACAAGCTTCTTCAAAAAATCATCACGCCGTATCTTTTCACCTACCTTCACCATAATCAGCATTTTCAAATACTCTTCTGGTGATCCCAATCCGTAGATGCAACTGACACTGGCAACAATCAGAACGTCTCTTCTCTCGAGCAAAGAGCGGGTGGCGGAGTGCCTCAACTTATCGATTTCATCATTAACGGCAGAGTCTTTTTCGATGAAGGTATCAGTCGAAGGAATATAGGCCTCTGGTTGATAGTAGTCGTAATACGAAACGAAATACTCGACGGCATTCTTGGGGAACAGTGCTTTAAATTCTGAGTAAAGTTGAGCGGCGAGCGTCTTATTCGGGGCCAATACCAATGTAGGCTTGTTCACCCTTGATACGACTTGTGCCATGGTGAAAGTCTTTCCTGACCCTGTGACCCCGAGAAGTGTTTGATGCTTGAGTTTGCGATTTAGCCCTTCAACAAGCTCTTCAATCGCACGCGGCTGATCGCCTGCTGGCGTGAACTTTGTCACCAATTCAAATCGATCTTGCTCCGTCATGATAAATGTTGTGTTAATTCTACACGGCCTCGCTACAAAGCGTTGCAATAGTTTAGACAATCTTTAGCCGCCATCAGCGCACAATGTCGTTTATAATTACGGGTGTTTAGGGAATAACTGTCTAAACTTCAGACATTTTTCAAGGCTAAGTAGCCCAATTTCTTCACCTTTCTACTCGAAGTCTTAACATTAAATTACTTAACCCCTTCAAGACTTTGTACGAAGGGAATTATGTAGAGCGAATGTAAGCGAATGCGGAACGTTATTTAAAAAAGGAAACTGAATTGAAATGGCTTCATCACTAAACTTTAGTCCTCGAATAAAAACCCTCATCCCCGTGGATGTCATGACAAGACTGAGCATCATTCCTATTGATTTACGGGATGATAAATTATGCATGGTGGCACTTCGCCCCTTGAGTGATCAAGCTCTCATAGAATTAAAAATGATCACCGGTGTAGAAGATTACGAACTTCAAATTGTTGGAGAAGATGTGATCACTGCCTACATTGGATTATTTGTTGATGGTACTTTGTTCTCTACAGCTGCTTAACTCGAATTCTAAGAATTCGAGCTTTGCCCTAAAAAAGTGCCTTACCGTAGATATCAGGTACAACGGAGCTCACGGAATCTAATGAGCGCAAGGTCTCCGCGGCCTCATTCCAAGAATCATGCTTTAGCATGGGGAAACTAATCAAGTATAACTGCTCAGTATTCATCTTTCTGCGCACCAAAAACCCCACCTTGGCCATCGCCGAAATCACCATGTCCTCTGTCCAACCTTCTTTGAATTTTACGAGAATATGGTCCGCCACAAATTGCCGCTCTCCGCGAAACACTTTGTAGGCACCGTCTAACGGCGAAGTCTCGTAAATCTCCTGCTTCATAATATAGGGGTAACGTGACGAAACCTCGTAGATTTTTTGAATATACATTCTCGTCTCAGACTCAACATACTCACCAGACATAATGGGCTCAAATTCATCAAGTGCTTTTGTTCCAACACTATCATCTTCGGAAGTTGGTGAATCGTTCACAGCCTCTCCCGCGGAACTATCTTCAGTCGCTTTTTTTTCCGTGGTTTTTTTCGACTTAAAGACCCGTGTGGCGGTGTCTGTTGTGGGGAGTGACTCACCCTGTTCTTCTAGGCCTAGCTCTTGCTGCGACGTCTCCACACATGCTCTCATCGAGAAAACGAATAGAAACAAAACCGGTCCCAACACAAAAATCCATTTCTTGAGATCCATATAGCTTTAAATTATAGCGACTCTTCCAAGAAACTGAAGGACGCTATCAGGTATTAGTTTATAAAATCTTCCGCGGCTTCCAAAGCAAGTCCAACGTCAAGAAAGCCACCTGTGATCAAAATGTTTCCAGGGACACCGTCAGTCCCACTGTAGGACTCAACGTTATTGAGTAGTAGACCTTTTAAGCTGAGAGCGTCGATATCATTCAAGCCAATATGGGACCACATCAGGGCCAGAGTCCCAGCCACCATGGGAGCCGCCATGCTCGTCCCAGACTTATTTCCATAATTCTTGGTACCTGTATAAGGGTTACCATTGAAGCTATAAGCTGTATAATCATATTCTGGAAGGGTGCTGTGAATGCTATAGCCCGGAGCAGAAAGATGAACGGTTCCCCCCCCGTAGTTAGAAGTATTTAACAACTCTTCATCACTAAACCCTTCGTAATTCGAGGCCACACTAATCACATAATTTGAACTCAACGAAGCAGGGTATGTTCTATCAACATCTGTATTGCGGCCGTTGTTTCCCGCCGCAGCGACAATCAAGGCCCCTTTAGATGCTGCCTTAGAAGTGATGCCTGAAAAAATATCTTCGAATTCAGCATTTTCACTTTCTGTTGTAGCCGGAACATAAGAACCTAGTGAAGCGTTGATCACCTTCGCGTTCTGATCCAGCAAGTAATTGAGGCCATCAACGACGTCGGATAATGCTGCCGAACCCTTCGCATCAGTCACCTTCGCAACGACCATGCTAGCCGTCCAACAAATTCCTGCTACGCCAATACCATTATTGCCTCGCGCTGCAATGATACCAGCAACATGGGTACCATGACTATTTTCGTCCTTAACGGGATAACTGGCGCTAACACCAGAAAAATTCTGCCCAGGAGAACTTGGATTTGCCAAATTACTAGTTAGATCATCATGATCTTTATCGATTCCTGAATCAACAATTCCAATTTTAACACTGCTACAATCTGTATTTCGGTTCCACGCTTTGTTGGCGCGCACATCGGACGCAACGGCTAGATCATAGGAGGGATCATTAGGGTTGGTTGAGCTGGAGCTAAAAAGATAATCAACTCCATTAGGATTCCAAGCGGCTTTAACCGGCAAAATCACACTAAATCCAGACGCTTTTGTGTCTGAACCTCTAGAAAAACAACCCACGCACAAAACTAGTAGCAATACCCCGTTGAATAACCTCAATTTATGCCCCACCCTATACACTCCCTAATTCTACGCGTCATGGAGGGGCTGCTGTGTTAAACTTAGGTTAAATAGCTAAGAAAAATTCATGTATTATCAATTACTTATGACCAAATTCGGACTTTGACACATTGACCCAAAAACGCTAGGAAGAGGGCGTGAAAAAGCTTTCCCTTTCCTCGATGTCAGCGCTCCTTAGAACGCTGCTATTCGTGGGCCTGTTAGCTTCTTGCTCCCCCCAAAAAATTGAGAGATCACAACCTCCCGGCAGCTGTAGTCAGATCCCGCTTCAATCATCTGAGTGGACACCCGACCTCACTAGACAGGTCTTCGAATGTCTGACAACCCAAGTGCTCGGCGAAGAAATCTCTAGTGAAGACTTTGAGAATGTGAAGTTTGTTGCCATTTCGAAACTCCTGAACGAAAGCTTCAGCACCGAGGGGGGCCGGATGAAGTTTCTGAAGCTACTAGAAACGACACGAGCTATTTTCCCAGAGATTCGTAATATTGTTTTAGATCCCGAAACGGAAAACGTTTTGCTTTCCGATGAAATTCGAACCCACATTCCTTGGCTCATTCAGAACATGGAACTCGCCACTCCTGAGCTCGCGAGACACCCCATCGAAACAGCGAAAGTCGGAATATCAATCTTTGAACTGTTTCAATCGAAGACTTCTCAGCTAGAGCTTCTCTACCCCCTTTCCAAACTTGTTAAGACCGCACACAAAAAAGAAGGATCCGCTTCTTTTTTTCTTTTGCAGTCGAGAAGTATTCTTGACTCCCTCGCCCAGCATCCTGACGTCACCTACGTGATGAACAAACTTTCAAAAAAACATTATTGTCAGTCTGCACCTGACATCATTACAGAATCGCCATTCGCTCAGACCATTGAGTTTTTTAAGGAAGACCGACTTTCTCCTCTGAATTTTTTATCCTCAGCGGAACAAGGTTACGCCTTCTGGTATCAAGTTTGTGGATCGCAAACCGCGAATACTCCGAATGAATTAGGTACCGTCTTGGCTTGGGTCTTCCAGGAGTGGGACCCACTACAGAGCGTCTTCCATGCAGGCGACGAAAAGTCCTGGCTAGAAAGTGGTTTACGACTCATCGAACTTGATCAGAGTTCCCATCCAAAACTTCTAAAGCTTCTCTTCAACTCTCAACTGGGCAAGACCGCTGCCTATCGACTAGCTGAAGATTCACAGATGAGACATTCCTGGACTGAAGGACTAGACCTTTGGATTGAGGGTCTGGAGAATTCCCAGATGGAACTCCTTCCATTTATGAAGTCAGCCCTATTAAAAATGCTAGCAAGCCCCATAGACAGTGGCGCGTTCATGAGCCAGCTATCACAACTAGATTCAGAGGTACTCGCTGAGGTTTTTGAAATATTTCAAATCGTCTCGCAAAAACAATGGCCAGCCGTAAAGTCATCCGTAGAGACCGGAAAAGTATTGACTCTACTCGACTTTTTTCAGTGGTTCATTCAAGGAAAAGAAGAGATTAAAGATACCAATGCTCCCGTTTATTCCGATTGGGAATGGCGCGACTCCCCACCACAACGATCTGAAAATGCTCAAGCCAAATTGGCAAGAAACCTCGTCTTGAGATGTCATAAAAACTCGGCTCAGATCAAAGTCATTCATGATTGCTTTGAGCAATCCGGTCTGAACTTCTCGCCAAAATGGATTGCACCGCTTTGGACTCTTAATGCTGATTCGGCTGTTTTATTAGCGGCCCACCCGGATGAGCTTGAATATGTTTCCTCTCCAGCACTCGCCAGACCATTCTGGAAAGAACTGTTTGAGTGGTTCGCCATTAGTAAAATTGAACCAGAAGATTTTCTCAAAACTCTTTCGCCCATCAATCGAATCATTCAATCACAATCCCAAATTTCTTGGAATGACTTCCTCGCCACTCACAGCCAAGTCTTGTTCGAATACGCAGAACCTGTGAACTCTCCGCTCTTTAGAAACCTCAGCATCTACAAAAAAGACCGCGCCCAAGACATCGACACGGATCTGTTTACTGATGGGAAAGTCCGTCAGTTCTTGTTTAAGCCTCAGTTTTGGAATCGACTCATTGTTGAATTTTTGAGTCACAAAAAATGGGAACCATCAAAACAAGCGATCTATCGCCTGATTAACTCCTCGCTAGAACTTAACTTATGGGTTCAAGACGGACGGCTCGCGAAACTAAACATCAATTCCATCGAGGCTCTCGACCTTTTGCTGTGGGAGTTAAAAATACCGATCATCTCATCAAGCACGGCGATCGCTAGCGTTTTAAATTCTTGGGAGAAGAACAAAAATGCTGACGACGTTAGGTCTTGGTTGAATTCGAAACACTTCCAGCTGAGCCTAGCTGAAAAACTCGCCTCCTTGAAGGATGACAGTGGTTTTGGAATGAGAAGGCGCTTTGAAAATGCGATTCGCTTGGTAAATGTTTTACGCCAACAACCAGACCAGAAACTCAGAGACCTTCTAGCAGCTTCGAGATTCTTGGAACTGTTTAAAAGCAATGGGCGCAGCTTCACAAGTACCTCGGCCAAGTCTCTACTGTTTTTACATCAAATGGGCTTACTTCAAGCGGCCAATGTCGCCTTCAACGCCAAAGCATCTTGGTCAAAGCAGATTTTAAAATCTCGATCTTTAGATCCAAAGTTTTCCACATTGTTAAATGTTTTTGCGCAAGAAATTCGAGCTATCTTGGAGTCGGTCTCACCTGCCAGCCTGAGAAAACTTGGAAAATACCAAGTGAATAGTGAATATTGGTTCCTCAGATCTATTAGCGCGACAGCGTGTTCTGTGTTTTTTACATCACCACAACATTTCAATTCTCTACTATCAGAAAAAAAGCTTTTAACTGAGTTTCTAAAAAATGCTTCTTTAGTTTTTAGAAAATACCTAGAGCAGAACAGCGACGTTCTTGAGGTCTCTTTCGACAAAGTTCACAACGTTATATTGGCGTATCCCACAAGTCCTCCAGATGAAAATCTCTTGGTTCTGATCGATGCTTTGTCCAGCGAGAGACAGCTAATGCCGCTATGGCGCGACTTATACAAACTTCCTAACCAATCCATTGAAGACTTAATTGTATGGCTAGAAACAGGCATTCCTCAGAGGCTAATGAAGTGGAACAGGCTGATGAAGCCAGCAACTGGAAGAAATGGGTTCTGAGGAAATACCGTCAAATCTTCAACGAGATTTAGTGAATATATTGCCTCCCATTCAATGTTAAAATAGTTCCATGCTTCGAAAGAAAGAGTCTAATATTTCTGGAATTCTTTGCTTTGCCATCCTGTTTTTCTTTGCCGGGTTTTCGCTGAAAGTGCCGGCTGCAACCAAGGTCACCGGGTTTCTAGACTCCCCCAAGGGAGTTACACTTGGGAGCGGGACTTACTATCACTGGCTTCCCAACGACAACAAATTTGATCCCATTCCTGCTCTCGCGCCCGCTGGCACGACGGTCACTGGATCCGAGAATCAATTTCTCCTTCCCTCAAAACTTGGCGCCTTTATTCAGAAAGGTAAGATTGCTTTTGAAGGCTACTTCCGATACATGCCTAGCCTGCGAAGAAGCTACACCGCGACAGGCACCCAAGACGGAACAGGCTACATCACATTCGGAAGCTATGGTGCGGGTTTGAATCTCGGAGTGGCCATGCTGCAGAGGAACCGCTTTCAAATCAACTTTGTCTTGAACGGAGAACTTGTATTCCAAAGAGCGACAGCTTCATTTTCACCAACGGCGGGCGGGACTGACACCATCAAAATCAAAAGCACATCGAACCTCGCAGGCATTGGATTTCAACCTGAAATCTGGCTAGGCGACATGTGGACACTTTCCATCTTTGCTGGATACCAATACGGATTTTTAAAATACTGGGAAGTCGAAAAAGCCGCTACTTTTATGGGAGACGCGAAAGCCGTTGGCGCCTTAGTTGATAGTAGCGGACAAGCCAGCAAGGCCCAATTCGGTGGCTTTCTCTTCGAGGCAACTCTCAAACTAAGCTTCCAGGGAATGTAACAGTCACCACCGGCTAGCCTAGCGGCCAATTTTCTTGGGATTTCATAGGCTTTTTCTCGATTTTCATAGGAGACTTAACTCAAACTTTACTTTGGTTTGACTATACGAGCATGTAAAATGAAGAGGTGAAACAATTTAAGCACGAGGCCGCGCGCCTTTTCATATTTACGATCTTAAGCCTGGCCATGTCGTTTTCGATGAGGCCAACATCAGTCAAAGCGGGTGGAGAAGACGCACAGAAAGTAGCTGGCCTCGCCCAACAAGGCGCGATGACGGCCATGATGTTATCGGCTGTTGACTCTGTCGGCTCAGGAGTTTCGTGTGGCTGTCTTGCATCCACCTCGCAAGAATGTCCTGGTAACGTAGCAATGATGTGTGGGATGATTGGCCTGAACATAGCTTCGATGATCTTAAGTATGGCGCAATCTAGTAGTGCTGGACAATCAAAGGCGGCCGTTGCTGATCTCGCAGAGATAGAACCATTCGACCCGGAAGCCTTTGGCGGACTTGGCCCGCCTCCATCTCTTGGAGGCCTAGGTAGCGGAGGGTTTGGCTGTGGCACAGAGAATGAGTCTAAGTATCTTTGTGATCCGAATGGACTCGACCTCGCACTGAATGACCTCAACAACGTTCCGACTGGACTTGACCTCACACCTGATCAAGCTGCCGCTATTGAAAAATCGAAATCTGCCATCAAATCTTTGAAAGACAAAAATTTATCCGGTGCACTCGCAGCACTCGACGGCGCGGGCTCTTATGCCGACACAGACTCAAGCAGCAATGCAGACGGAGGTACGGCTGGCGACGCATCCTATCTTGGAGATGATGGTTCCGGCGGAACGGCTGGAATTAACTCCAACTATTCAGGCACAGCTTCTGGCAACACCCTTGAGGGTAGCGGCTCCGGCGGCAAAGGTTTTGGCCCAAAAGGCGCCTTACTCGGAAGAACAGAATGGAACGGGAGTCTCGATGCTATCGATCCTCGAACCGGAAAAAGTCTGACTCTGTGGCAACGCGCCACAAGAAGATATTTGGGCGCCCCCTCTGGGAAGCGTGGATTTACGATGGCCCGCATCGAAAAATTGCGCAAAGAATCGACTCCTGAATATGCTGAGCAAAAGAGAAAATCTGATGCGATAAAAAAAGCTGCACTAGAGAGAAAACCGGCCGCTGCTGAAGTGGCTAAGCCCGTCATTCTCTCGCCAAAAGCTCTTTTTGGGCATTGACTTTAGGGCCTCCCTAGACGAGTCTCCCCGAGTGTCTGCGGATCATTAGTTTCCGCAAAAACACTCACTATATAAAAGGGAGACCTCTCATGAAAATTGCTATTAATGGTTTTGGACGTATCGGACGTGTCGTCGCAAGACAACTTCTTTCAAACCCTGAACTCAAATCCAAACTAGAACTCGTTGCGATCAATGATTTGGGCGACAGTGCTTCTTCAGCCTTTTCCTTCAAATACGATTCAACTCATGGAAAGTTTCCTCAGGAAGTAAACTCCGAAAAGGACTCTATCACTATTGGTGGCCACAAAATCAATTACATCAGCTGCCCTTCTCCAGAAGAACTACCTTGGGCCAAGCTTGGGGTTGATTTGGTATTAGAATGCACAGGCCGCTACACAACAGGCGCCACGGCTAATGCTCACATCAAAGCTGGTGCAAAAAAAGTCATCATCTCTGCCCCTGGCAAAGAAATCGACGCCACCATCGTTATGGGCGTGAACCATACCGATTACGATCCAGCAAAACACAACATTCTCTCCAACGCGTCTTGCACAACGAACTGCTTGGCCCCACTCGTTCACACGCTTCACAAGGCCTTTGGTGTTCAGTATGGATTGATGACAACCATCCACAGCTACACTAGCGACCAACGAATCTTGGATAACGCTCACAGCGATCCTCGTCGTGCTCGCACGGCTGCGACAAACATGATCCCCACAACGACTGGCGCTGCTGCTGCCGTTGGACTTGTGATTCCCGAGCTCAACGGAAAACTCGACGGCTTCTCTGTTCGCGTTCCCACTCCAAACGTTTCACTAACTGACTTTGTGGGAGAACTTTCTCAAGAAGTCACCATTGAAGACGTGAACAACGCCTTCAGAAAAGCTGCCGAAAGCAACCTCAAAGGTATCATGACAGTTTGTGACCTTCCCCTTGTAAGCTCTGACTTCAACGGCAATCCTTACAGCTCAATCATTGATTCCTCTTGCACGAAAGTGACTGGAAAGAATGGCTCTAGCAAAGGTAGCATGGTTAAAGTTTACAGCTGGTACGACAACGAGACTGGGTTCAGCAATCGCATGTTGGAACTAGCCACTCTTATTGGCTCGAAACTTTAATTTAAGGTCCGAACATAAGTCCGAATACAAGTCCGGAATGAAAAGCCCAAATAAGGTAATAGGTAAAAAATGAGCGATCCAGCATCACTAAGACGATACCCTGGAGCCGAGCGAATCAAGAGTCTTGATTCGCTCGAGCTTTCTGGAAAAAGAGTTTTTCTTCGCGTTGACTTCAACGTTCCCCTTCAAAACGGAAAAGTAGCGGACGACACGAGAATCAAAGCAGCCCTTCCCACAATTGAATACCTTTGCGAAAAAGGCGCCGCCGTTATTTGTGCCTCACACTTTGGCCGTCCGAAAGGCAAACGAGATCCCAAATTCAGCCTTGAACCTGCGGCGTCGAGACTTGGCGAGCTTTGCAACCGAGACATTATTTTTTCCGAAGACTGCAAAGGCAACGGCGTCACAAGACAAACAAAAGAATTGAAACCGGGACAAATCCTGGTCCTTGAAAACCTTCGTTTCTATGAAGGCGAAGAAGCCAACTCTGAAGAATTTTGTCACGATCTTGCAAAACTTTGCGACGTCTATGTGAACGATGCTTTCGGCACCTGTCACAGAGCTCACGCGAGCACTGCTGGCCTTCCCCTTCTCGTTCCACACCGAGCTGCTGGCTTGCTTCTTGAGAAAGAGATCTCATCACTCAGCACATTAATCTACAATCCACTGCGTCCCTTGGTTTCGATCATTGGCGGAGCCAAAGTCAGCGACAAAGCAAAAGTTGTCGATGCCTTGATGGTCAAAAGTTCCAAGATCATCATCGGTGGAGCCATGGCCTACACTTTCCTCAAGGCTTTGAATGTCCAAACTGGAAATTCTCGCGTTGAACCCGACCTTGTGCCTCTTGCCAAAAAACTTTTGGATCGAAGCGAACAAGCTCAGTGCAAAATTTTGCTACCTGTTGACCATGTTACGGGCGAAAGCTTCGACAAACCTGGCACCCCGAAGATCACAGAGAACGCTCACATTCCTGAAGGTGCCATGGGACTTGATATTGGACCCAAGACACGAGAACTATTCACACGCGAACTCCAAGGCGCTCAGAGTGTGTTTTGGAACGGACCTATGGGCGTTTTTGAAAAGCCCCCATTCCACGAAGGCACTTTTGCGATCGCAAAAGCCATTGCCGAACTGGATGCTAAAGAAAAAATTTGCGGTGGCGGAGATTCCGTTTCAGCCATCAATCAAAGTGGACTCGCAAGTGGCTTCACTCACATTTCTACTGGCGGTGGTGCTAGCCTCGAGATGATCGAAGGCAAAGCCATGCCTGGAATTGAAGCCCTAAAATTGAGTCGATAAATAAGCAGATAAATAAAGGATCTTGTCATGAAGAAAATACTCGCCGGAAACTGGAAAATGCACAAAACTCGAAGTGAAGTGGAAAGCTTCATTAGTAGCTTCTCTGCTCAATCCAATTCAGAGACGAGCATTGCGATCGCTCCAAGCCCAACGCTTCTTGAAACTGCGGTTAACGCAGCAAAAGGAACAGGCATCGAGATCTATTCTCAAAATGTTTCTTTTGAGAACGAAGGCGCATGGACCGGTGAAATAAGCCCACTTCAACTCAAAGATATCGGCGTTACAGGAAGCCTTGTGGGTCACTCAGAAAGAAGAACTCATTTTGCAGACACAGACGAAACCTGTGCAAAACGTGCGGCCAAAGCCTTCGAGCACGGCCTCAAAGTTATCTATTGCATTGGCGAAACTCTTGAAGAACGAGAAGCCGGCCAAACCGAGGCCGTCATCAAGAAGCAAATGGCTGCAGCCATTCCAACTCTAAAAAATGCAAAGGCCAGTGATAGCAACTGCGCCATCGCATACGAGCCGGTTTGGGCCATAGGAACAGGGAAAGTAGCCGGCCCAGAACAAGTCAAAGAAGCACACGAATGGGTTCAAAACGAGCTCTCTAGCGCAGGGCTTAACCTACCCATCCTATATGGTGGATCGGTAAAACCTTCTAATTTTGGGGAACTATCAGCTATTCCACATGTTGCAGGGGCCCTCGTGGGTGGAGCTTCGCTCAAATCAGATGATTTCAGCGCTCTATTCGAGATTTTGCGCTGAGAATCCGGCCATATAACGCTTGATTGCTTGATTGGGCACCCCGATCTGATGTATACCGGGGCCGTTATGATCATATCACCTACATTTACCCTCACTGCCTTACTTTGTGGTTTCATTGCCTTTTTGATTGCTGGCTCAATGGGCCGTGGTGGTTTCTAAATGTTCACGGTTATTACAGTATTACAGGTCATCGCAGCGATCATGGTAGTAGGATTCATCCTACTACAACCCGCTAAAAATAGCGGTAGTGCTTTTGGTCCAAGTGAGCAATCCCTTACTGGAAACTCTGCGGGAACAAGCGCCCCCTTCAAACTTACAATGATGGCCGCTGCCTTTATTGCACTGTCTAGTTTGTTCTTGAGCTGGTACCACATCAATAGCTCAAAAACTTCAGTCGTTGACGAATTGAGCGAAATTTCAATCAATCCCGATATGGCTCCGTCTGTTCCGCCTGCAGCAGAAACTCTTCCTCCACAAAATGAAGGCAATCCAGCAGAGTAATTGATCTCATATTTTAGAAACAAAAAATCTCGCTTAGCACTTTGCTAGGCGAGATTTTTTTATCTTAAATGATTCAGGATGCTCCAACTCTCCCTTGGAGCATCGCTCACATTACAGAACTAACTTCAACGCTAACAACCCGGCGGCTTACGGAAGCGACCACGCGGACCAGATCGAATGCGGCGACTACAACGCTTTCTTTCTTTCTCTGCCTTCTGCGCCTCGAGACGCTCTTTCACTCTGGGCCACTCATCAGCCCACCACGAATCAGAGAACGACACATCAGCCAATTTTTCTTGTCCAATGACATTGGGATGGAAGCAGTCGACACTCAAATCATCAGCGGTAAAATCCACACCATAGGCAGCACGCGACAACCTCACTCGATCCCCGTAAGACTGTGATCTTGAATCTGCGATGTCTTGCAAAGCGTCGTTATAATCGATCACTCGTTGTGCGATCTTAGCTCTTTCATTCGGACTTTCTTCTGTCGTCAAAGTGTGGCAAAGCTTGATGGTTTTCCACATTTTTTCGCAAGTAAGCCCCACATGAAGGTATTTGTCCTTCGCAACATTTCTAAGACTCTCAATGTTTGGAACACTTCCAAGCAGGATCTTTGAACGCGGGCTCTGCGACAGAACCTCGTCGACCACTTGCGATATGTTGGCATGATAGTCTCGCACAGGAACCATGTCTTGAGTTCGATCTTGGCAAATATCATTGGGGCCAATCATAAGAGTCACATAATCTGGGTAGGCTTGGTCAAAATTGTTTTCCGACCATTCATTCAAGCGCATAGCCTGATCCCACATGTGCCTACTTTCATTTCCCGAAACCGCCACGTTTGCCGTAGGCATTTGATGATCGAGTCCAGAGATGGCAGAGAGTCTGTGGGAGTGACTGTATACATTTTGATTTTTATCGTAGCCGCCAGCCCAGCTTAGCTGTCGAGCTTCAACTTTAGCGATGTCTTTTGTCGCTCCAAATTGAAGTAGCTTTACTAGCAACTTGATCTCGGTCCAAGGCAACTTAAAGTCCTGCCTTTTGAAATCAGCTAGAGCACCGGCCGTCATGCTGTCTCCCAAGTTTCCAATATGCCTTGGAAGCTCAAAAGCTCCAGCCTTCAAATGAAAGGACATACTTAGGGCACAAAACCCCATTAAAAATTTTGCGGCTGCCTGACCGCGTTTGCGAGATTGTTTCACGAATTCCCCTCCCCTGTGGAATCCGTTCCTGAGCTTTCGACACCTACATCCCGCAATTAAGTTCTCAGTGAACGTCTAATAGAAACAACTTTAGTGGAAAGTTGTCACGGTGTGTCATTAAGCTTGAGTTAAGGATTTCGAAAATCGAAGGCTGACCATAAAGAAATGATGAAGTGAGAAAGGAAAATAGCTGATGCGACTTTGCCGTTCGGCTGATACAAATCCGAAATGCTCAGTATTGAAGCCAAGGAACTTGGAAGGCATTTTAAAATCCGTGATCGAGGCGAAGGCTTAGGCGCTGCCGTCCAATCATTCCTGAGTCCCAAATGGAAAATCAAGGACGCTGTCAGTGATGTGAGTTTCGGGATTCAGCAAGGTGAAATCGTAGGACTTGTAGGAGCCAACGGTGCGGGTAAAACAACTCTGCTTAAGATGATCGCGGGTCTTTTACACCCCACCCACGGAAGCGTGAGCTCACTTGGCTTCACTCCACACCAGCGGGACAAGGCCTACCTCAAACAAATCGGAATGGTCATGGGACAGAAGTCTCAGATGTGGGTGGATATTCCCGCATGGGACACCTTTATGCTTCTCGCGGATATCTATGACCTTGATCCGGCGAAGGCGCGCGCTCGGGTTGAAAAACTGGCAAAGCAGTTTCGAGTTTTTGATCAGCTTGGCGTGCAAGTGCGCAGACTCTCTCTTGGAGAGAGAATGAAAATGGAAATCATCGCCGCCGTCTTGCACGAACCAAAGATACTGATTCTCGACGAACCCACAATAGGTCTCGATGTTCTAGCCAAAGACGTCATTCGAAACTTTGTTCTGGAATACAACAAGGAAGAAGAAACGAGCATCATCCTCAGCAGCCACGACATGGAAGACATTTCAGAGCTTTGTGACAAGCTGATCGTCATCAACAAAGGCAAGCTCGTTTACAACGGCGATCTAGAGTCATTCTCCAAAGACAAAAACCTCAAGCAATGGATTCAAAGCATTATATCGGAAGAGTAAGGGGGAGGGAGGTATCCGATACCGTAAAAAAAGCGACATGAATTTAAGATCCTTCAAAAAAGTGATTCGCAACACCATCATGGTCGATATCGAATATCGCTTTAATTACTACATGCTCATTTTATCAACGATACTGACTCTCATCATGGAGTGGGCCGTGTTTGAGCATGTTTTTGAAGGACGCCAAAATGTCGGAGGCCTACCCGCCTCTCACGCTTTTGCCTTCGTGTTATTTGGAATGATCATTCGCACAGTCCAGGTCCTTTGGGGTAAGGCCTCTCAGATGATCGACGAAGTTAGAGAAGGCACCTTCCGTCGCTACCTACTTCAACCTATTTCCCATCCACTGTATTTTATCGCTCAAGCTATTGGCGCAAAGACTAACACGTTCCTTGCGGCGATTGTGATTTGCCTCGTCTATAAGTTTGCTTTTGATTCTCCCGCTACTTTTTTGTCCATCGATGGTCTTGGCCCAACGTTCATTTCGTTTACCCTCTCCTGCTTGCTGCTTTGGATGATTTACCTCTGCATGGTTTACGCCTCATTCTATTTGGAAGAGTCGCAGTTCTTACTATTGACTCTCAATATTAGTATTGGTGTCTTTTCTGGAACTGTTTTGCCATTGTCGTGGCTACCGGATTGGTTAAAGATATTTTTGAGCTATACACCACTCCCCCTCCTAGGAGATTGGCCACTTCGCACTGCCCTTGGTCTGATGCCATCCGCCGAATTTTTCCATTCTCTTCAACTCGCCACACTCTGGACAGCAATCCTAGCTGGACTCATGGCCATTCTTTACCGCCGAGGCCTCAAGCGGTATGAGGCCTTCGGAGGTTAGACGATGAAGTATTTAAAATTCTGGTTCAGCTTCCTTCGCAATTCCCTCATTCGTCAGCTCGAATACAAAGCTAACTTTATCGGCAGGCTTATCATCGAAGTTTTTTGGGTGGGAACCCAGATCATTTTCTTCAAAGCGATCTTTCTTCAGATCGATAGTTTTGCTGGATGGAAGGAAGGCGAGATTTATCTCTTTGTCGGATGTCTCTACGTGGTTGATGGTCTTCACGTGACCTTGATGAGTGACAACCAAAACAAATTTGGCGGTCTGATTCGAATGGGAATGTTTGATTTTTATTTACTTCGTCCGATCTCATCATTTTTTATTTCAAGCTTTCGATTTGTGAATTTACCCGGAATCGTGAATCTTTCCGCCGCTGCCATCATCATCGGATATACGCTGAATCAGGGACTCGTCGAAATCAGCCTACCGAGTCTCATTCTTTTGTTTTTCCATTTGATGGCGGGACTGGGATTGTTGATGTGCCTAGCTGTCACAGCCATGGCCATGGCGTTCTGGGCCACTCAAGTTGAGAACCTCAACTGGTTATTCTACGAGTTGTATCGATTGGGCTGGCGCCCCGAAAACCTGTATCCGACCTGGATGAAGCGTTTTCTACTCGGTATTTTTCCCGCAGCTTTTTTCATTTCCGTTCCAGCGCAGATTGCTTTAGGAAAATTGAGCGGACCATTTTGGATTGCGGCGCCCTTTCTTTGGTTTGTCGTCGCGGCGACTCTCGCCTCTATCGTTTGGAAGAAAGGACTCAAGCGCTACGAAGGTGCGCTTAGCTAAAGCTGCGGGTAGGAAAAGTTAGCAGCCCATTTATGGTGGTCTTCTAGAGGATATAAAATATTTAAGTTTAGACATAGGACTATGGGGTGAATTGCAGGCGCCAGCCTGCAAGAGGGGAGTAGCACTCCCCTTGTCCTGTG
>CAZXHL010000005.1:0-2383 GCA_964640545.1 uncultured Bacteriovorax sp.
CTGAGCAAAATTCCCAGAACAGGCGCCCCGCTTCGGAAGTGGCGGCCAAAGAATGGCAAGTTCGAATTCAAGCTCTCGACCAAGAAGACAAAGATATCGTGAAAGCTCTCACGGGAATACTCAGACTCGTTGACGAAAGACCGGCTCCAAATATTGCCTCAGTAAAAGCGGGGAAAGTCGACCTTGAGAAATTAAGCCGAAGCTATGAGCTCACAAGCCCCGAGGAAATTCGCCCAGGGACCGAGCTTCGATACAGTCTTATGGGAAGGGAGATCACATCACAAAGCATGAAGTTTGAAGTGTCCTTGGAATCACTTTACGAGCATAGCAGGAACTACGGCCGTCAATTCAAAGTCTATCTCGTATCGGATAATGGCAAACAGTCCCCTGCTAAAATGGTGCCGATCAAATCCGAAGAAGCCGCTCTACCCAGCCTTATCAAACAAGCGCCTAAACTGCTCTACCCTTCCCAATCATCAAGGTTGCAAAAGTCCGCCTCTATTGAGTTGACCTGGAATAACGAAAGCAACTCTAATTATTCGCCGAAGAAATATCTCATCACAATCAATCATAAAAAGCGTGATAAAGTCTATACCTATGAGTCCAAGACCAACTCCTACAACGCAAAAGATCTCGATACGGGAAACTACACTTGGTCAGTGCAAGCCGAATGGCCGGGAGAGCACATGAGCCCTCCATCAAGAACCTACAACTTTGAGGTTATTGCCCCTGCCTTTTTTCAAGCGCCGACTCCAATTCGCTCGCCAGCAAGTGAGGATGACTAGATGAGAACTCTGTTTTTCAAAATCAGTTTTATTTGTCTTGCACTTGCGACTCATTTCGCGCAAGCCAAATCAGTCACTCGCGAATGGGCCAAGATGCAAGGTGCAGAACTTTACGAATATGAAGTTTCTAAGCAGGACAACTTCAAATCAGAAAATCTTTTAAAAACTGGCAGCACCAGAGACGCGAGTTTTCAAATCAATCTTGATCCCGGTGTTTATTTCTACCGCATCAGAGCTCTCACAAAAGAGGGACAAGCGAGTCCCTGGTCGAGTGCGGAGCGAATTTTCGTCAAGGGACCGTCTCTCACAACCGTCACCCCCACGAAAAATGAAGTGATTGAAGTGCCTGAAGTGGGGCCAGAGCTAGTCTTCGAATGGAAGACCGTCATCGGCGCACAATACTATGTGTTGCGGCTACAAAACGGCAAAGTGCGCACCTCGCACAAAGTCTTTGTGCCGAGAGCTGTGGTTCCCCTGCAGCAACAAGGCGGATATACCTATCAAATCGAGGCCTACAACGGCGTTCACCCCATTTCACAAAGTGAGTCTACTCCTTTCACTTTGAAATTTGCCAAGACTCCTCCTCCGAGAATCTTAGAGCCGCGGGACACCCACGTTCTTCCGGCCTACGAACCCTTTCCTTTGAGATGGGTGCAACTCGCCCCAACAAGATTCACTGAAGTCAGCGTCACAAGGCTTGATGAAGAAAAAAACGTTTTGAGCGTGGAGAAGATTAAGGATTCTGAGAAACATGAAATCCAAGCGCTCGATCCCGGCCATTATCAAATCGCTGTCAGAAATTATTTGGATGATGGCGGAGACAAATACACTCAAAGCGCCGTCACCATAAAAGTCGAACTCAACCCCAATACGTTGAGCACGCCAAGATTTGGTTTTGAGGCGAGATTGATGGGCGGTATTGCGATGGGGTGGAATGCCTATAGAAGCCACCTTCCTCCTAACGGTTGGTTAGCTTCTGATGACGACGACCCCGAGGTGCATGGACGAATCAAAATTCCAATTTATAAAGATTGGGGATCGGAATTTGGTTTTCATTTTAGGGATTCACGCTTGAGATCGTCAGCCAAGTTTAACAATGGATCCAATCGCGATGAAAGTTTTAAGGACACTCAACTCTACGCCGGCTCCACCTACAAATGGAAAGAGCTCGGCCCTACCTTGCCCGTGCTACTTAAAGGATTCGTCTTCTTTGAGCAGAAAACACCTTTCACATTCAACAGCGACAATTTTAACTACGAGAATGTGCTCGAATTCTACGAACAGTTTTGGGGCATCAGCGCCGCGGCTGAAATGAAATGGTTCGGTTGGCACCCAAGATGGGATCTCATCACCGAACATCGACTTGATTTCTATCTATTCGCTCAAGGTTCGACCTTCGGGCAGGAACGCCCCAATTTCATCCTTCCTGCTTTACGCTCCGAAATATATGCGCGAAGAAAAATTGGAAGCGACATGCGATTCTTGCTCGGCACTCAACTTTATCTGCAACACCTCTCGCAGATAGGGGAAAACTACGAGTCCACCCGCTCCCTCGCTACCATCAGCGTCAAGCTGGGTTTTGAATTGGAGCTTTAAAA
>CAZXHL010000005.1:2483-55877 GCA_964640545.1 uncultured Bacteriovorax sp.
TCACTTTTTTACTCTCTGCTTGCGCCACCTCCCCCACAGGAAGGAAACAGTTTCTCGCCATTCCTGCCGAACAACTCGACACTCTTGGCGCTGATTCCTTCAAAGAGATTCAAAAAACAATACCTACGACGACAAGTGCAAAATACTACAACGTCACAAAATGTGTCGCCGATAAGCTTCTTCTCGCCATTGGAGAAAACCCCGCCGAGTGGGAACTCAAAGTCTTCGTCGACAAATCCCCCAACGCCTTCGCTCTGCCAGGTAGAAAAATTGGGGTGCATACCGGGATGATTGACCTCGCTGACAACGCCGACCAACTCGCAGCCGTTATGGGCCATGAAATAGGGCACGTGCTTGCTAGTCACGGCAATGAAAGAATGTCGCAAGGCATGCTCGCCAACATCGGAATGCAGGCAGCGCAAGTCGCCCTGGGGAAAGACACCACAACCAATAACTTGCTCATGGCAGGACTTGGACTTGGAGCAAGGTTTGGGGTCATTATGCCTTTCAGTAGAAAGCACGAATCCGAAGCCGACTACCTAGGCCAGCAATACATGGCAAAAGCGGGCTTCGACACAAGAGCCGCGACTGCTCTATGGCAGAAGATGGCAGCGGCTGCAGGCGGCGCCAATCCTCCCGAGTTTCTATCCACCCACCCCTCAAATGCTTCAAGGATTCGAGACACAGCTAATTTCCCCCATCCTCCCAAGATCGCCGGCTCACGGCCGCCTTGCGTCAAATAGTTCAGAACGCACCTCGCCCCATTTTTAACCCCGATTTGGCAAGCGCCGCAGCTATGCTAGAACTTTTCAAGCCTGATCGGGAACGGCACGCCCTCCCCACCAGCACTAAGAAGGAGTCTTGTTATGACTAAAAAAATTCCACTCTATATCAACGGAGAATTCTTCGAATCAAAATCTACGAACTACATGGATGTTGTGAACCCGGCCACACAAGATGTGATCGCCCAAGTTCCAAACGCCACTCAAGAAGAAATGCGAGCAGCCATGACCGCTGCTAGCGAGGCTTTCAAAACTTGGAAGGAAGTCCCAACGCCTCAACGCGCACGCTACTTCCTCAAATACCAACAACTCGTCAAAGAAAACCAAGAAGACATCGCCAAAGTTCTCTGCCAGGAAAATGGCAAAACTTTTGAAGACGGCATGGGCGATGTTTGGCGCGGTATCGAAGTCATCGAACACGCGTGTAACATTCCCTCTCTGATGATGGGTGAAACTGTTGAAAACGTTGCTCGCAAGATCGACTCTTACTCCTACATGCAACCTATGGGTGTGTATGCGGGGATCACTCCTTTTAACTTTCCTGCAATGATTCCTCTGTGGATGTATCCAATGGCCATTGCCTGCGGAAATACTTTTATCTTGAAACCTTCAGAGCGCGACCCCATGACCCCCAACATGCTCACTGAACTTTTCCACGAAGCTGGCTTCCCGAAAGGTGTGCTCAACGTCATTCACGGCGGTAAAGAGCAAGTGGATTTCTTGCTCAATGAGCCAGAGATCAAAGGCATTAGCTTCGTGGGATCTGTCCCCGTTGGACAATACGTCTACCGCAAGGGAACTGAGAATTTAAAACGCGTGCAATCTTTTGCAGGCGCAAAGAACCACATGATCATCATGCCTGATGCCAACAAGAACCAAACTATCAGCGCCCTCGTCGGAGCTTCTTGCGGAGCTGCGGGACAACGTTGTATGGCGATCTCGACGGCAGTGTTTGTCGGAGAATCCAAGGAATGGATTCCAGAGCTCAAAGAAGCTATGGCGAAAGCTAAGCCTGGCGCTTGGGACGAAGAAGGTGCCGGCTACGGACCTCTCATCACAAAAGCTGCGAAAGAGCGCGTAGAAGGTCTTATCACAAAAGGAGTTGAAGAAGGCGCCACTCTCGAGCTCGATGGTCGCGGCTACAAGCACGACAAATACCCCAAGGGCAATTGGGTCGGCCCCACTCTCTTCACAAACGTGAAGCCTGACATGACCATTTACACAGAAGAAATTTTCGGCCCCGTGCTTCTCACAAGCGCTGTGGACAACATCGACGACGCGATTGCGATGATCAACGCCAACCCCTACGGCAACGGCACATCCATCTTTACATCAAGCGGCGCTGCTGCCCGTAAATTCCAACATGAAATCGAAGTCGGCCAAGTGGGCATCAACATTCCGATTCCTGTGCCACTTCCCTTCTTCAGCTTTACAGGTTGGAAGGGTAGTTTCTACGGCGACCAACACGCCTACGGCAAGCAAGCCGTACGTTTCTACACCGAGACCAAAACTGTCACAGCCCGCTGGTTCGAAGAAGACATCGCCGACGCCGAAGCCAACATGACCATCAAACTGCAATAGGTGCCATATATAGGTATCGGATACCGAAGGAGACGGATGAATGGATTTTAACCTTGATGAAGAACAACTTGCTTTCCAACAAGCAGCTAGCGATTTTTCCGCAAACGAACTCGCGCCGAATGCAGGCAAATGGGACGAGGAAAAACATTTCCCTATCGACGTGATTAAGCGTGCGGGCGAAATGGGATTCTGCGGAATCTACACTCGCGATGATGTGGGCGGAATGAACCTCGGAAGACTCAACGCCACGATCATCTTCGAAGAACTCGCCAAAGGTTGTATCTCCACAACGGCCTACATCACAATTCACAACATGGTGACTTGGATGGTGGACGCTTTTGGAACCGAAGAAACTCGCAAAGAGCTTGTTCCCACACTCGCTTCAGGACAAAAACTCGGGTCTTACTTACTCACTGAGCCTGGATCAGGATCAGACGCCGCAAGCCTTCGCACAACAGCTGAGAAAAAAGGCGACAAGTATGTTCTCAACGGAACCAAAGCTTTCATCTCTGGCGCGGGAGCCACAGATTATCTCGTGGTTATGGCACGCACCGGAGCTGAAGGACCTAAGGGCATCAGCGCCTTCGTCGTACCAGCAGACAGCAAAGGCATCAGCTACGGCGCCAACGAAAAGAAAATGGGCTGGAATTCTCAACCCACAAAAATTGTTAATTTAGAAAACGTGGAAATCCCAGAAGAATACCTACTTGGCAAAGAAGGCGACGGATTCAAAATCGCGATGAAGGGCCTTGACGGCGGACGCATCAACATCGGAACATGCTCCGTTGGAGGCGCACAAGCCGCCATCGAAGCCGCTCACCGCTATATGGGTGAGCGCAAGCAATTCGGAAAAGAACTCAATCGCTTTCAATCTTTGCAGTTCAAATTTGCAGACATGGTTTCAGACGTTGTTGCTTCAAGAAATATGATTCGACTCGCAGCCTTTAAGCTCGACAACAATGATCCCGATGCCACAACCTACTGTGCGATGGCCAAGAAATTCGCAACAGACCTAGGCTTTCAAGTCGCGAATGATGCCATCCAACTTTTCGGTGGTTACGGATATACCAAAGAATACCCCGTAGAACGCATCATGCGCGATCTACGCGTCCACCAAATCCTTGAGGGAACCAACGAGATCATGCGTCTCATCATTTCGAGAAACACCCTCGCGGACGATGGCATGCGCATACGTTAAGTGATATCAGGCCTCAGCATAGCCCGCCAGTCTATGCACATGACAGTCTAGGTATTGGATTCCACAACGTAGATGAGCTTCGGATCGAGCTGGACCTCACAAAGCCCAGCAGCCCGATTTTTCAATGCCGAACTACCCGGCACTTCAACGACTGCTGATTGAGTATCTTTCTGATCATTTGCTACGTTGAGCCTATACACCCTCAAGCACTTTTGACGGTTTGGTGTTTTGAGAACGACTCTCTTAGACGTCGCCGACTTATTCATCATAAACACACGACTATTTTTTCCACTCCAAGATTCCGTGCCCAAACTGACTAGATCCCCATCCTTCGACAGCACAGGGTTAAGAACAGGATAACTGTATCTGCTGAGCATGCTAATAAGGTTACCAGCTGGCTTAATGGCTTTAGTCTTAAAATCAAGTAGCGTGTGCATACTTCCATCGATTCTCATCGGCCAGAACTGAGCATGTTCGACGCCTACATAGGCGAACGAACTGAGTTGTTCAAAAATATTGGCCACATGTTCTCGATAGGTCATGGCTTTATTCGCAGGAGAACCGACATTCCACTCTGTGATCATGTGTCTTAGATTGCCTTTGACTCCCTTGCTCTTTAGCAGGGCAGCCGTTTGCTTGAGCTCATTAGCCCGAAACACGGATCCTTCAAAGTTCACTTTTCCGCCTCGCACCCTCATGTTGTCGTAAATATGAGCTGAGATCAGATTCACTTCTCGGCCTCGAAGCTCTTCTCCCACAACATCCCACCAAGCCCTATTGTAATCTTTACCACGATCACCTACGCTCGATCCCATATTGTAGAAACCGATAACCCCTTCTGGATCCCGACGAAAGCCACCGCAGTTTCCGGCATTGCGCCGTTCATCTAGAGTATGAAGCCTAAACTCACCATTCTCATCAAATATCCCAGGGTCGGAGCTAATAAACTTACCCTTTGAATCAAATCTTCCCGTGGTGCTGATTTTGTATTTTTTAATGCCCGGCAACTTAGATTCGTCTCGAGCAGCTTCGTAAAAACGATCTTTACCATCGTCAGATCCGTTACAATACTTTCGTACTTCAAGACTCAGCTCCAAGTATTTTTTGTAGCCTTTTTCGGTGATTTTATCTGCAAAACCAACCTTATTGGGCTCAGAGGGACCGATTGGAACCACATTCACAACAGCTGATTGCGCCAACATTCCCTTCTTCTTTAATTTTGCCGCAACTTCATTGATGCGGTCTTGATAGACTTTAAAGATACGCGCATACTTCCGAGCAGGAACCGTAATACCATTCTGAAGATAGATCTCGTTACCTATCTCCCAATTCAAAACTGCTTTCATCTTTGCGCCATCTGGTAGCGATTTGTTCTGCTCATGCACGAACTTGTTGATATGTTCAAACCATTCTCCAGCATAAACTGCATATTGATGGAGCTTGTTCTCATAACTTCCGGAATCAACATTTACAACAAAAGTAGCCTCAGCGTTCGGATTTCGGTCATGCAACCAACTGACAAAAGATTCTGAACTCGTTAGTCCGGCATTGTTCGCTGGCACATCAAATCTATCATGAAGCTTTTCACAGCCTTCTCTTCGCAGTTTTTCAACGGAACTACCCAGCTCCTTACCAATGACATTGGTCTTCTTGCCTTCTTGCTGACTTTTGTTAAGGGCTTGAAGGTCAATCATGCAGTTGGACTTCCAGAGATACTCTTGAGAAACACCGCCTCCAGGAAACCTTAATGACTCAAGTTTTAAATTCTCGAAGGTTTTTTGCGCTCCATACTCTTGATAATCGCTATTCTTATCTTTGGGCGCTATCACATTCGTCCCGAACAAGCCCCTCGGCAACTTTCTCCGGCCGGATCCTTGGAGTTCAACGATAGAGATATTCTTTCGTTTTGCTACTTTTGAATCGACGACCTTAGTACCTTTAATAAAAGTAGCCCTTACTTCCTCGTCCCAACTATAACCGCACCAACCAAAATAGTCTTGGGCTCTTCTAAGACAACGGTCCTTGTTCTTATGAGCGTTTTCGTGAGAATCATAAAAGACACTTTTGTTAGACACTGATGTCTTCGGTTGTTTAGGACAATAGGCTGGTTTTTCAATCTTACATTGGGTCTCAGGTTTTGCCTTTGATCCCTTTTTCTTTTTTCCCGCAAAGACTGGAGAAGACCCCGCAGACAATAAAAAAATACTTAGCACCACTAAGAAGGTTCTTTTAAACCAAGCAAAATACATTCAACCCCCAAAAATTGCATGACGAACAAATGTGTTCCACACATCCTATCTCTAAAAATTGTACCCCGATTGTCCTACCACAAATCATTAAACTTCCGTGGGGGTTTGATGAAAATCTAATTAAAATGATTAGATTACCGTCATTCATGGATTTAGATTGCCATCGCAACCGACACATACTTTAAGACAGCTTAATCAGTTCGTAATAGAAATTTAACTGTCCTTCGAAGAGTCTAATATGACAACATTATAGTCATGAATCGAAACCTCACGGGACTAGTCGGCTATTTTGCTACCGGCCTTGGTTTTGCTTTTATCTTTTCATTGGTCAAAGACTTCAATCAGAGTGAACCAACGACCTCCGTGGTCCAAGAAGGACGGCTCCGACCCGTTTCTGCGAGCAAAAAAAAGTCCCCAATATCCAGCCCAACCGACTTAGAGAGAGCCTTAGAAAAGCCAAGCGAGGACCCCGAAAGTTTGGCCTATGCTTTTCAAAAGATCTCAACATCCTCGTCAGCTGAGGACGATATTTTTTTAGAACCCTCAGAAACAAATGCTTTCAATATCGAGGTCGTCAACAATCTCAAAGACCACCCCGAAGCTTTTTTCTCGGAGATCCGGAAGCAATTGCGTTTAATCGGTAGTTCTAATCTCTACGATCGTTCTGAGCTACTTAGGGCAACGCTTCATCATATTGACTACAAGAAGCAGTCTTATGTTGCAGAAATTCTTGAGGATGAGGTCGAATGGTTAAGTCGTCAGATGGATTCATTCCATGCTGATGAGAGCGCCATCGTTTGGCACGCTAATGAAATTATTTACGGACTTTCTCTAGTTTCAGAAATCAACCACGACCTAATAATTCCGAAGTTATGGCAAATCCGCTCAACAAAGGGGAGAGATTCTAAATATTATAGCGATATTAGCTATGCGACTAGAACCTATTTCCCAGATTCAAATCAATGACCTTTTAGAACTAGGTCATCAGAGTCCAGTATAAATATTTTAATAGATTGAAGTCATTGAAATCACTCCATTAACTTAATGTTAACAAGTTCTTAACAAGAACTTAACTTTAACAATTCCTTAACAATATCTAGACTGAATAAGGGTATGGGGAAACTTCCAGTGAAACATTATATCGTTACGATCTGTCTATTGGCCCTTGCGCTTAATGGTTGTAAACACATCGGTGGATCCATTCCTCTCAAGAAAGTACGAAGAAACGTGTCCGCCGATTCTAGCACTGCACTAGCCAGATCCATTGACGAAGTGTCAGACGCTCATCAGAAATCAGTGACTGATACCGGAGCGGACTTGCCAAAAACTATCGATCCCGCCCAACCAGAAGATAAAAATACTGATGACACCCTGGACACAACTAAGACCGTCACTCTAGGCAATCTAAGTATCGATGAATCAGGTCTACTTCATGGGGATGATGTCCATCACGACCTAGCTCCAACAGGACGATCATATTCCACCGGATCACCAAAGGGCATCATTCTACACAAGACAGCAGGAAATTCCTGCAATAGACGCAACAACACAGTATCCAACAAGGCGCCGCACCTTTACATCTGTCGTGACGGACGAATCATCGTTAATGGTTCCTTCAAAGAAGCTCGTACGGCTGCCGAACTAGGACACAATGATTGGTCACTTAATATTGAGTTTGAAGCTGCCTATGAGAAAGATAAAAGCGTCTGCGCTCAAAGAGGCGAGAAGACTCAAGGCGGTACCAGTGAAAAAAATGGCTGGGGAAACTGCTATCAGCAAATGACTACTGAACAAATCATTCAAGGACGACAAGTCATCGCTATGCTCTCTGACAAATACGACATTCCAACAACTCTAGCTCTGCCTGTAGAGAATGAGTTAGACTACATAGCCGATAGCACACGAGTTCTCAAAGATCAGTTTCCATCCGATCCAAACAACCCCAACAATTTAACCGCCAGTGAAATGAGTCGCGGCGTTTTACCTAGCAACTGGACCCGCTTTAGCAACGATAAGTATTACAGATACTATTCCAAGTCTCAGGGCCGATACATCTATCCGAATTGGAAAGACCACCACGATGACGGCCCATCATGGATGGAGCTTCGTGCCCTCGGCATCGCCGGCGACACCGCGCAACTTAGCTTGGCCAACGCAAGGCTTCCCGGAGCTGACCCACGTAAAGCCATCGCCGGAAACTTTCCTTCCAATAGCGCGGAACAAGGAAGCTAATTAAATAATTCGTCTGGTGAATCGGTGGCATTCCAGTCGATGCTTGAGTCATTGATCGCAGACAAATCGTAGATATCCAAAGAAAGAGAAAGCGCTGGCTCTATCGAATTTGTATAAAAGCTCTGCCAGCCCTTTGTTTCCTCAAATACAAATTCAATTTTCTTAAAATTAAAGTCCGAGTTTTTGGGCGAAATCATGAAATTTTGATAAGGCAAGCGGATGACCTTTCTAAAATACACCGCCTCCCCCCGAAACTTTGAAGCTTTCTGTGTGCGAAACAAATCCCCGACTGCAGAAGCAAGATAGCGCTCCAAAGTCCCATCAAGCAAAGGAACCGAAGTCCACTCTAGTTTTTCCACGGATCGCTTCCGGAGGAGAACTTCAGTTTTTGCGGAGCCTCCTATCCGAAGTTCAAATATAGAATTTCCCTCAAGCACCCAAAGCAAAAGTTGATCTTTCTTAAAGTATCCCGTCACACTCATCGACTTAGAATCGGCGGAGCTACCTGCCACGAGCTTCAGAGTCCCCTTTAGTCTCCACGACCGATCCAAATGAAGCTTGTGTTGAATTTCGCTATAGAACTGAGGCTGGGTGAGTTTTATGGCGCTGGGCGACGCAAAGCCCACCTGTGTGGAAATAACCGCTATAACACCCCAAATAAGCCGCCTCATTATCAAATCATACAGCCCAATTTGGAAGTCTGGCAAATACCTGGAAAAACCTAAGGGAATCTTGCGAAAACCCCTATGAAGCCTTAGAAATACCGCATGCTTAGCTCCACATCTGACAAACTCAAATTAGAAGTCATTGACCATTGCGCTGTCCTCACCATCGACAATCCGTCGGCAAACACCTGGGATATCGAAAGCCTCACAGCTTTACGAGATCTCGTCCTTGCTCTCAATGCAGACAAAAACATCTATTCACTGATTCTCACTGGAAACGGGCCAAAGTTTTTCTCTGCGGGCGCTGATTTAAAAATGTTCTCCGATGGCAACAAGGAACGTGCTCGAGACGTCGCAAGAATTTTCGGAGACGCGCTCGAAACTCTATCGCAATTCAACGGCGTGAGCATCGCGGCCATTAACGGCTATGCGATGGGTGGCGGCCTCGAGGCTGCGATGGCTTGCGACATTCGCATTGCAGAAGAGCAATCACAAATGGCTTTACCAGAAGCGACGGTGGGCTTGCTCCCTTGTGGAATGGGAACGCAAACCCTAGCTCACTACGTCGGCGAAGGTTGGGCCAAGCGCATGATCCTTTGCGGTGAGCGCATCAACGCCGTCACTGCTGAGAAAATCGGCCTCATTCAAGAGATCGTCCCCACCGGAAAAGCCAAAGACAGCGCGCTAGAGCTTGCGAGCAAAGTCGCAAAGCAAAGTCCTACATCAGTTCGTGTCTGCAAAGACCTCATTCAAATGGGGCGCACTCAAGCCCCTTTCCTTTCTCTGCCAAAAGAGCGCGAGGCCTTCGTCGATCTTTTCGATACCCTCGACCAAAAAGAAGGCGTGAATGCCTTCCTCGAAAAACGCACACCAGCCTGGAAAAACTCATAAGTCTAACTCTTAAGTCTAAGGAGCCCTATCTTGTCTGAATCTGCCGTAATTTTTGAATATAAGAAAAATAGCCAAGGCCACATCACGGCCTACGCCACTTTGAATGCCGAGAAGTCTCTCAACTCTCTCAGCAAGGACATGATCCGATTGCTGTCGCCAAAGCTCGATGAGTGGGCCAAAGACAGTAACATCGCCTGTGTGGTCCTGCAGGGTGCGGGAGAAAAAGCTTTTTGCGCGGGTGGAGATATTGTCGACCTATACAAGGCCATGACTTCGCAAGAAATTGGCAACCCCGTTCCAGAAGCCTTTGAATTCTTCCGAATGGAGTATGACCTCGATTATAAGATCCACACCTACCCCAAACCCATCATCAACATGGGACACGGGATCGTGATGGGCGGCGGCCTCGGTCTGCACGCGGGAGCGAGTCATCGCATCCTCAGCGAAAGAAGCATGATCGCTATGCCGGAGATTACGATCGGGCTCTACCCCGATGTGGGCGCTTCGTGGTTTCTCAATCGTATGCCCGGCCGCTGCGGACTCTTTCTCGGACTCACAGGCTCTCGCATGAAAACAGCCGATGCCCTGTTTGTTGGATTAGGAGATTTCTATATCAGACGCGATCTTCACTCTGAATTCCTCCAGAAAGTTTCAGAACTTTCATGGTCTGATGATCGCAAACTCAACAAGGCCCTCATCAACAAAGTCGCAAGAAGCTACCAAGGAAAATCTCTGAAACTCGACGGCGTGAGCTACTACGAAATGCTCAACACCTCAGAAGTTCGCAAGCATTTCGACTTCATTCAAGATGTCACTTCCGTTGACAACATCTCCGAATTTCACGACCGCCTTAACAACTTACAAATCGACGAGAAATGGATTCAATTCGCGAAGAAAACTTTCCTTGCCGGATCCCCCACATCAGCTGGCGTGATCTTCGAGCAGCTCACCCACACGAAACATTTTTCATTGAAGGAATGTTTTGATTTTGAATACAAGCTTTCTTGTAAGTTCGCTGCCCACCCTGATTTCAGAGAAGGTATTCGCGCCCTCTTGATCGACAAGGATATGGCCCCAAAGTGGACCCCCAAAAACGTCCAAGACCTACAAAAGAAAGACATTCAGAAGATTTTACAGGGCCCACTAAGCAATGGGCACACACACTCCGTCGATCACTAAAAAATTTCGACCGGAAAAGACAACTATTTAAAAGGAGTCAAACACTATGAGTAACATTGCATTTATCGGATTAGGGAACATGGGCGCCCCCATGGCCAAGAACCTCATCAAGGCTGGACACGACCTCAAGGTTTTCGACATCAATGAAGAAGTAAGAAATAGCTTCGAGGATCTCGGAGCCAAAGCCTGCGCCAATGCCAAAGACACGCTCAGCAATGCTGACTTCGTCGTGAGCATGCTTCCAAGCGGAGCGATTGTTGAATCGCTTTACTTAGGCAAAGATGGCCTTCTTCAAAACATCCCTGAAAAGGCGATGATCATTGAGTGCTCGACTATCGCGCCTCACAACGCACGCAAGGTGGCCACAGAAGCTAGCCAGCACAACATCAAAATGATCGACGCTCCCGTTTCAGGCGGCACAGCAGGCGCTGCAGCTGGCACCCTCACCTTCATTGTCGGTGGGCCGAAAGAAGCCCTTACAAGAGCCACTCCCATCCTCAATGCCATGGGCAAGAATGTCTTCCATGCTGGCGATGCTGGCGCTGGACAAGTCGCCAAAATTTGCAACAACATGCTGCTTGCGATTCATATGACGGGCACAGCTGAAGCTCTCAACATGGGCGTGGCCAACGGCCTCGACCCCGCGGTGCTAAGCGAGATCATGAACAAAAGCTCAGGTGCCAACTGGTCGCTCAATGTCTACAACCCTTGGCCAGGCGTTCAAGAAGGCTCCGCTGCTACACGCGGATACACTGGTGGTTTCGGGTCCACGTTGATGCTCAAAGACCTAGGGCTAGCTGTTGAAGCCGCTCAGAATTCAAAGGCGAAGATCCCCCTAGGACTTCATGCTCAAAAGCTTTATGAACAACACTGCCAGGGCGAAAATAAAGCTTTGGATTTTTCCAGTATTCTTAAATCGATCCAAGAAGGAAGGGTTGAGTAATGTCTACTGTTAAACCTACAGTTGAAGCCCTAGCAGAATCTGAAGTCCTCAAGCAGCTCGCAGAACTCAAGCAGTGGCGATTTGAAGGCGACAAGATCAAGCGCGATTACAAGTTCAAAGACTTCCTTGCAGCTTTCGACTTCATGTCCAAGATCGCCCCTATTGCCGAAAGTCAGCAGCACCATCCCGAGTGGTTCAACGTCTACAACAAAGTCAACGTTGAACTCACGACTCATGATGCCGGCAACAAAGTTAGTACCAAGGATTTTAAACTCGCCAAAGAGATGGAATCTATCTTCCAAACTTTCCGAAGCTCGCACTAGAGAAGCCTGGGAAACCAAGAAAGAGCTCGAGATATGACCAAACTAATAATTTTTGATTGCGATGGAGTCATCGTAGACAGCGAACTCATCGGCAACCGCATTGGCGCCGAAGTGAAAACAGAGTTTGGTGTTCCCATGACTACCGAAGATCACATACGCCGCTTTCTCGGAACAGCCCCCAATGACCCCACCTACCTTGAACTCCTGAAATCCATCGCAGTTGACAGGCTTGAAGACTTCAAGAAGGCCACGATTTCAAGACGTGACGAAGCCTTTCGCAAGGAGCTAAAAGCAAACAAAGGCATTCCAGAACTCCTATCGAAAACACTACCCAATGCTGGCATAAAATTCTGCCTCGCCTCCAACGGAACCTTTCAGAAGATGTCCGTCACACTAGAGCTAACAGGCTTATCGAAACATTTCGAAGGTAAGATTTTCAGTTCAGAGTTAGTTGATAAAGCCAAGCCCGCTCCCGACCTCTTCCTTCACGCCGCTAAAAGCATGAACGTTGCCCCTAAAGACTGCCTCGTCGTCGAAGACAGCCCCAAAGGCATCGAAGCCGCAAAAGCCGCAGGTATGCGAGTCTTCGCCTTCGTCGGCGGCTCACACTTCAAGCACAGTTTTCTATTGGAAAACATTGAACAGGCCAAACCTGATCTAATTCTAGATAGTTTTGATTTGTTAATTAGAAATATACGTAGCTAGCTTATTCCATATTCTGAATGTCGACTAAGTCACCAGTTTCATCATCGATCAGAAACCAGGAAGGCTGGACAGAGTCCATTAACTTATGAGCCGTCACGCACAGCTCTCTGGCCTTTGATTCCTTCCAAAGCAAACCTTCCGTAGAACGATCCATATAACGAACGAGATTCAAACCAGCTGGTCTCACGGAATCACCCTCCATCACTGCACTAATCTGCAGGTAATGAAGTCCAACCCCCATGTATTGGTCTGTTGCACATTGAACCTGCCTAAGTCGCTTTACCCAGACCTTTTGGACGGCGGAATGAGCGATAGAAGGAATAAGCAAGAGCGACAATACGACGACATAGTTTTTCAAAGCGTGATTCATAAAGAGATTTATCGAGAGATTCATAACAAGCTTCATAGAGGAGCGGGATTATGCTGTATTAAATTTTCTTTGCAAGCAAAATGCGACACCCAAAAAGCAAAAAACCCAGCTTCCAATTAAGGAAGCTGGGTTTAGAATTTTTGTTTTCGGCTAGCTAAAATATTTGTATATCCCGCGTAAATCCAGACTGACCCTAGTCAGTCTGGTTAACAGCCTAAACGTTACGAGCAGCGTAGTACTCGGCCAGTAGACCTTTTTCGAAAGGAAATGGAATCGCTTCAAATCCAGGAATCTCTTTCAAAGTACCAACGGGTGTTTCACTTTCAGTCACACCAAGGTGATCAGCAAGCTCCAAACGAGGAGAAGCTTTTGCCTGCATGAAGGCTGAAGACTTGTAACCAGTATCACTAAGTTTGATTTCTGCGCCAACAGGAATCAAAGCAGAACCAATGGTGAGTTTCTTACCGTTAACAAGAACGTGTCCGTGGCTTGCCATTTGGCGAGCAGCGCGGATGCTTGGTGCGAATCCAAGACGGAAGATCACGTTATCAACGCGTCTTTCAAGACGACCGATCAAAGCGTCTACCCAGTCAGTAACCTTACCGGCTTTTGCATCACGCACGAAACGACGAAGTTGCTCTTCGCGAAGTCCGTAATGGAATAATAATTTTTGCTTTTCTTCCAAACGCAAAGCGTACTCAGAGAGTTTGCGTCTTTGGTTACCATGTTGCCCTGGTGGGTATGGTTTGCGATCGAGTGCGCCTGGTTTTCCAAGTCCTGGAAGCTCAGTGCTCAATCGACGTTGTCGTTTAAAACGAGGAGGAACTGTTGCAGTTGTTTTTGCCATGTTTAATAAGCCTTTCTGTTTGACCTTCACACTCTCATTCGAGAGCATTACCACCAGCACCGTGCCAGCAGCCTTTCCGGCCCTTTAATTTCAAGAGCTTGGATCTAATGAAGCGAAGCGGTAATGTCAAGCAAAGAGGCGGCCATACGGCGCGTGATAAGCATTTGTAATTATGGGGACTTTCAAGCATGATCGAGGCATGAAACACTCTCTAAGCAAGTTGCTCACGATATTCGCACTATATCTCCTGTTGGGCCCCACACTCCAAGCCAACAGCTTCAGCGCTTCACCCGTTCTTGAAATCATGCCAAGAAGCCCAGTTTGGGGTTTTGATTTTCTGGGAGAGCAAGATGAGACCATGTTTTTCTATCTACAAGACGGACGCATGGGCTCGCATGATTTTAAGACGAGCAAAACAACCTACTTTAGTTCAACTCCAAAAGTTCACAACTCAGGACAAGGCGGTGGCCTCGATCTTCTAACTCTAGAACTTGATGGGCAACGCTGGATCTACTTTAGCTACTCAAACCTTGATTCCAAGACGGGCGAAAATTCAACCACGCTCGCAAGAGCTAAACTCGATTCAAAAAACAATCCAGGAAAATTCGAAACCATCTACACGGCCAAACCTTTCGTCAAAAGCACTTTGCATTTTGGTTCGCGCATCATCTTCGACCAGGCAAAAAAGCACATCTTTCTAAGCGTGGGCGAAAGAAACGAACGCGACAGAGCCCAGGACCTTTCGCAAGATAATGGAAAAGTTTTGAGACTGAATCTCGACGGGAGCATCCCCAAGGATAACCCCTTCGTAAACACAAAGAACGCTTCTCCAGCAATTTGGTCCTATGGTCATCGCAACCCTCAAGGACTAGCCCGTATTCCTTGGAGCGATGAAATACTCGAACAGGAACATGGTCCCCGAGGCGGCGACGAAATCAACTGGATTCAAAAAGGCAAAAACTTCGGCTGGCCCATCATCACGTACGGAAGAGAATATTGGGGTCCGTCTATAGGGGACAAAAAGAAAGCTGGACTAGAACAGCCGCTTTACCACTACACTCCCAGCATCGCCCCTTCGGGACTCATGATCTATACCGGAAAGAAATACAAAGATCTCAAGGGTCACATCTTCTCCGGCGCCCTCAAGGGCCGCCACCTTAACCAACTCATTCCGAGCAAATCTCTCGATGAATTGTTAGTGAGCAGCGACAAAAGAACAAAATTTGATTTCAAGGAAGTCAAACACCTTGAGAAGCTAGGCGAGCGTATCAGGAACGTGAGAGAATCACCAACGGGAGAGATCTATATTTCAACGGACACGGGAAAAGTTTTCAAACTAACTGCTGATCAAAATTCAAACTAGACCGACTACTTCGCCCACCATGTGTAAGCCCAAGAATCTTCAGACAGAATCTTCTGGGCTTTGATGTTGGGATGGAAACAATCTATGGCCAGCAGGTCGGGATGCGGTTCCTGCTTTGCAATCTTCTCTGCAATACGAACACGATCGCCATAGACCGACCTGGCTCGACTAACTTCGTTACTGAGAACCCTGTTGAAATCACGAAGTCTTTGGCTAAGCGCTTTTCTTTCTTTTGGTGAATGAGTCTGAGTCAGCGTGGGACAAAGTGGGGCCACCTTCCACATCGCCTCACAAGATCCCATTTTCGGCAGCGGGAAAAGCCTGGCTTTGGCCGAGAGTTCCACGATTTTATCAATGCGAGAAAGAGGCATCACCAGGATTCTCTCATTCCCTCGACTCTTGCGAAGCAGGAGCCCGAGTGAATCACGGATTTTTGTAGAGAAACCAGCCACAGACAATACTCCGGACATATCATCCGCACACAAATCATTGTGACCAATAAGCAGAGTGACATAATCGGGGATCACCTTCCCTGTTTTTTTCATCGACCAGTCCATCATCTCGTCAATCTGGCCCAAGAGATCTCCCGTATAGGCCGACGGTTTTGAAAAGTTGCCCACCAACAACCCGGGATGGAATCGTTTCAACCTAGTCGCATGTGAACTGATCTCTTCCCCCGTCGCCCATGAGTATTGCCTAAACGCAAAAGACTCGCGATTGCTCGACGCGAGAAACTCTACGGTATTGAGCAAGATTCCAAGATGATGAATAGGAGACCAAGCCGATTTCCTTGAGAAGGGAGCTAGAACTCCAGCACTCATGCTGTCGCCCAGAGCCGCCATTGACTCTGGAGTTTTGTACACTGATGAGGGGGAAGTATCTACTGGCGACTTCGACCCATTGGCTAGGCTGACATGTTCGAACCCCAAGATGATCAGCAAAAACAGCGAGGCTCTAAATAAAAATGGAAGAAACATGCTCCACGACATATCTCATCGCTGCATCACAAAGCAAGAATCAATTGCCAAGGGCCAAGCTAGCCTCACGAGAGATCGACAGGAGAACTTACACGAATGACTCAAACAACTCGCCAGCGAGCTTAGATCCCAGGAAGCAATTGTTGTGACTGAGACTAGCGAGGTCGGAGTTCGTGATCTCAGTCGGCTTGGCCCAGGGGTCCACCAATACAGCCCTGAAAGGTCCACCCACCCTAAGTGAACCATAACCCTTTTTGTCGAGCCCAATAAACTGAGCTGGTGCTTCACTGAAAACTTGAACTAGTCTTCCTGCCGCGAGTTCATTTTTTTGAAACAAAGTAAGCAGCACCCGAAGAGACGTTTCAAGCCCCGTCGTCCCAAAGGCTGAAGCATTGAAATCATTTCCTTTGAGTTGCGATTCGTGAGGCGCATGGTCCGTCGAGACAAAGGCAATACTACCATCACGAAGCCCCTGCCTCAAAGCCGCGCGATCTGCTGCAGAACGAAGCGGAGGATTCATTTTATAATTGGTATTTCCCTTGGGAATATCAGAACTCGTGAAGAACAAATGATGAGGTGTCGCCTCACCCGTCGCATACAAACCTTTTTTCTGAGCGGCTTGAATCAATTCCAGCGTCTTCGCGGATGAAACATGAAGCACGTGATAGCGCGCCTTAGGATGCTTCTCCAAAAGCTTGAGATCGCGCTGAACCATTTTCCATTCAGCTTCCTCTGGATAAGGCTTCAGTCCTAGCGATGCTTGAGTGGGGCCTGCTGCGAGCGCAGCTCCGTGCCCTGGGACTTCCGCATGTTGAAGCACAGGCAAATCATATTTCGCCCCAGCAGCGAAGACCTGCTCCATCACTTCATCCTTCGCCACTCCTACACCATCATCCGTAAGAGCAACGGCTCCAGCCTTTTTCAAAGCGGCTACATCGACCAATTTTTCTCCGAGCTGTCCCAATGTCATCGCGGCTGACCAAAGAACTTCCACGCCCCAAAGTTTTTCCCAAGCTTCAACGCTCTTACGAGCCTCAATGAGGACTTCAGCATTATCAATAACCGGTTTTGTATTTGGCATATTGAGAATGGCGCCATAAGCACCCTTCCGAGCAGCCTTGAGTCCTGTATCAGCGGTCTCTTTGTGGGATTGGCCCGGAACTCTTAGGTGCACCTGAAGATCGACCCCAAGAGGGATCAAGACCTTATCAGGATCATTATAAATTTTAAAATCGGAGGCATAGGCGGTCTCAGCCTTGTGTGGAGAGATTGATTGGATCTTGCGATCTTCAACCACAACATCAACACCCTCTTGAATGGATGCAGAATTCCAAACTCCCACATTTCGAAAAATCAATTTTGCCATTTGAAGACCTTTCGTTAGTAACTCACTCGGAACAATCCTGATGTTGTTGCAAAATAAACATCTCTACAATTACGGCTTAAGACCTGACTGATCGTCGTGTTCTTCTTGCCATTAGTAAAGTCATAAACAGTATACCACTTAGGCAGACCATCCCTGAATCCAACGACTCTAGACAAGCCTTCAGACCAAATATTTTCCACAAGTAGCATTTCGCGACCAGGGCACATTAAGAGTTCGACGATCTCCACATCGGAAGACCATTCCCATCTTGTGATGCGCTTGAAAGATCGAGGATTCATCCAATAAAAAGAATTGGACTCTCGATCCAAAGCAGAGAGATACATCACCCCGTCGCTTTGCCATTCAAAATTTTTACCGACTAGACTCAAACTCCAAACATTATTTTGAGGTCTCTGCGGATCCTTGAGTTCGAGATTCTGAGAGTGCTTACCATCGATGCCGAATCGCAGCCCAGCAAGCCTTATGTCTTTAGGGTTCTCAAAGTCTTTCAACTCAGAGCTTTTCCATTCACCCAAATCCTTAGCTTCGCCACCAGTCCAAGCGCTCACGCTGGTCCAGCGTCCCGTATCGAGATCAGGCCAACTAATTCTATTTGAGTCGCCTGAAAGCTTGGTCCAACGATGCAAAAAAGCCCTGTCGGAGACCTTATCGATCCGACGGGCTTTCTTGACTTTAATCTCTTCCACTTTTTGCTGCCGCCCAGAGGCAGAGGAACTCGCCGAGGAATCCTCGGAAACCTTCCATTCCCTCGTCTTCCAATCCCACTGCTGGGTGACGATTTGTGGCGGCATCAAAAATGAAAAAGCTAAAGGTAGCGCTTTTTTTAAATCCAACGCTTTTCTAAAATTCAAAGTATAAATCCAAAAAAATCAGACTTAGCCTTCGCCACCAGTGGAAACGTCACGGGCCATAACAGTCTTACGACCTTGAGCTTTAGCGTTTTGGATGGCCTCGTTAAGAATCTTTTCAACTGCAGTTGAGATCGCTTCGATTGTCTCACCAGCTGTATTGCACTCACCATTTGCTTTAATAAAGTTTTTCACTTTGCTTGTTACTACAAGAACTTCAGCCATATTATTATCTCCGTCTTCTTCGTTTTAAAATTAGTTCTCAGAGCTTTCTCGACCTTGGCCCAAACCCCAAAAAACTGGGAGCGGGTTGCTGAGAAAGCCTTTAACCGAGGGTAGAGGATAACAAAATTTCTTTTTCACGAAAGAGCTATCTCAAAGCTTTTTCAAAACCCTGATGCTGCGTTCTATCCTGGGGCTAAAGTATTGGCTTAACTGGACTTTTCCAGAACTTGAAGCGAGGATAAGGCCATGCGTAAGCCTCTCACAAATTCGAAATCTCTTTGCTTGACTGCTTCTTGGGCTCTGTTAGCCGCTGGGCTCCTCACTTCTTGTTCCTCCAAACCCAAAGGGCCGTTCAGCGAAAAAGAAATGGAAAGCAACCTTTTCTATCAAGCCATCGCCACCACTGACAACGTCGAGCTACGAGCAAAGGCCGAAGAAGATCCCTACCAACTCCTTCGAGCCACCTTCCCTGAATTTTTAAAAATGGCCAAAAGCACCAGCGATTCCAACGCGTGGCTTAGCACCCTTCCTGGGGGTGAAATTTTTGGAGACATTCATGTTCAACAACCCACCTGGAGAAACCTCAAGCTAGATCTTGATGATTGGGACACGATCGCCCAGGGGCCCTACTGGCTAGACCTTCTTCGCGCTGAAAGTTCCGCGCTGGTCTGGACCCGTGCTCTGGGGTTTAGAAACGAATACGACTACCCCTGCATCAACGCCTACACAAACGTTCTAGTTCGCGGGCAAAAAGTCGAAGACCCCAAAGTCTTCGATTCATTCATCAAAGCAAATACAGACAAAGACCAATCCACGGAATCATCATGGACCAAGGCTCCCCCCCTAAAAGATTCTGAAAAAGCTATCTACCAATCCTTTTTGAAATTTGTTGAGGGGCAAAATCTGCCGATCAATACAGAGACACCAGTAAGATCATTCTCTTCGGGAATCGGTAGCTTTTCCAAAACAAAACTACTCTTTCTTAGCCAAGACAATGTCCTCTGGGAACTCAAAGAAGTCGACGCCCACCCTCTCGAAGCCTACCAAACCGACAAACAGCAAGGCTCGCTATGCTCGAGATACGACAACCTTCTCAAGAGCGACGCCTACCCCAGCAGCAAACCTAAGGCCTGCTTTGAATTTGAAGGCCGTGTCTTCACGCTGCTTCAATGGACTCACTCTTACTTTTCCCTCAAGGCCAAACACATCCAGAGTTTTGATCAGCTCCACAAGCACACCGAGTGGGTTTGTTCATCACTGGCAGAGTTCCACCTGAAAAGCATGGACAAATCCAAACAACGAAAGTGGAGCATGATCCTCAAGAGTCCAGCGCCTTTCCAGACCACACACAAACGCATGAGTCGTGAAGTCGCAGACGAGATTCAAAAGGCCTACCAAATGCTACTTTTATCTCAACAGAATTAAAAAATCGTTTGCCAGCTCCCGAGAGCCAGCAAACGACTGAATAGAATCACAATCCAACTAAAATCTAATTACAAACCAACGCGACTGCCGTTGTATTCACGCAAACGACGCTCACGCAATTCTTGAACTTTCACGCCGTAGCGAGCCCACGGAATGGCCGTCAGTCGTTCGTAAGCAATTGGCTCTTCCGTCTCTTCACAAATTCCGTAAATGCCTTGCTCAATTTTTTTGAGAGCACGCTCAACCATCAAGAGTCTGTTTTTCAACATATCCATCTCTTGTAGAGCTGCATTGCTCTGGCGTTGCTTCTCAGCAACTTCGGCATCATCCCCCTTGATGATGCTTTCGTTGTGAGTGCTGGAATTGAAATGTTCGGTCTTTGCTGCGAGTGAAACTTTGATCTCAGTGGTAAGTTCGATCAATCGTTGCTTCAAACTTGCAAGTTGTTCTGATGTTAACTCCAGAGCTTCGTCACCAGCTGATTGTTGAATGGTCATTCTTGCAATCGTTACTGGAGCTTTAACCGGAGCTTTTGATTTCGTCGCCTTCTTAGCGACCGGCTTCCCTAAAACCTTTTTTGTTGATGTTTTGCCTTGCTTGGAACTTGCCTTTCCTTGCTTAGCAGAAGATGAAACTGTAGCAGTCTTCTTCATATGTTGCCCTCCCTAAATTTTCCCCTGAGAATTGTTTGGCACATTTGAATATCTTTTGCAAAACAACGGCTTGACTCGCAGTGGCTAATCTTTACAGCGTTAAAACTTAGCTCTGAGGACAACTATCCTTTCCTGCCAAAAAAAGCTATTTTGAGACGCAATTCCAATGAAAAACCTGCATCCGAAAGTTCAGCTCCGTGGAGCTCTTGAAGCCCAATCTCCACTTCGCATTTTGATGAAACACATCATCGATTTGAAATGGGTTTACAGTTTCGGCTCACTTTCGGTTTTACTAACAACACTTGCAGAAGTCGGCGTTCCACAAATTGTAAAGCGTGCGATTGATCTTTTGGACAACACCAACAATCTATCCGCAGCAAACAAAGAAGAAACTTTTTACTACTACCTCTATATTTTGATCGGACTTTTCTTCCTACAATTTCTTGGGCGAATCGGATGGAGAATTTGGATTGCGCAGCAAGCCCACCATGTCGGCGCAAAAATTAAATCCTTAATTTGGGATCGCTCCCGATACCTTCCGAGAAACAAACTAGAGCAGGACTACCGTCCGGGTGATCTCATGAACGTTGCCACAGGCGATGTGAATGCCGGAAGATTCCTCTATAGTTTCACTCTCATTATGACCTCGGACATGGTGTTCTTAATGATCCTCACCTTAGGTTCCATGTTTTACATCAGCCCCCAACTCACGTGGTGGACACTAGGGACATTGTCTCTACTCCCCGTGCTTCTCCACAGATTGGCTAGGCTTGAAGGACAGCTACATGACAAAGCACAAAAATCACTTTCCGACCTTTCGGACCTATCCGCTCAAACGGTTTCAACGATAAGATTGCAGCGACTCACACAGACTTCTGAATTTTGGACCCAACGCCTTTTCGATTCCGCGAGGAACTACATGCTTCAAAGACGTGAAGTGGTCTACACGGATATGAAATTCATTCCCCTCACGGGTCTCACCCCCATCATCTCCTACATCGTCCTGCTCATCATCGGCATTAGACAAGTTCACGCCGGTGAACTTAGCGTTGGAAGCTTCGTGGCCATGCAAAGTTACATTTTCCTTCTTCAAGTTCCTCTTACCGAGCTGGGGTCAAACGTCGCCGAATGGCAAAGATCACTCACGAGCCTTCGACGCATTCAAAATGTTTTTGACGAACCAGAAGCAGGTCACTTACGCAAAGGTGGCAGTGACCTCAAACAAAACATTGATGAAGTCTTCAATGTAAGCAAACTTAACTACACTCTACCTGATACAGATATTGAGATTTTCAGCGGACTAAATGTCAAAGTTAACGAAGGCGATCGTCTAGGTATCCTCGGGGCGGTAGGATCGGGGAAAACAACACTCATCAATATACTGGCCGGCCTAGAAAGAGATTACGGCGGACAAGTCGACCTTTGGGGGCATTCGATCAAAGACTACTCCCACAAATCACTTCGCAATCACATCGCCATCGTTCCACAAAAACCCTTCCTATTTGCCGACACCATTAGAAACAATATTTGCATGGACAAAACCATTAGCGAAGAAGAGATCTGGAGACTACTCAGTCTGGCCGACGTTGAACAAGACGTCAGATCCTTCTCCGATAAACTTGATACAAAAATTGGTGAATGGGGCGTGACCCTTTCCGGCGGACAAAAACAACGACTAACACTAGCAAGAGCTCTTGCAAGAAAACCAAAGATATTGCTCCTTGACGATTGCCTAAGTGCCGTCGACACCGTCACCGAAGAAAAAATTCTAAAGAACCTAGATCAGGAGCTCTCCAGAACCACCTTAGTTTGGGTAGCCCATCGAAGATCGACCCTTAAGTATTGCAACCAAATCCTGAAGCTCCGCCGCATTGATCAAAAAAGAAAGGAGCTAGACACATGAGCCAAGGACCTCAAGAAAATTTTGAAGAACGAGTTGTCCACCTCAAAGACCTCAAAGCCTTCTTCTATCTTTTGCAATACGGAAAAGGCGATCGCGGCCTATTTATTACTGCTATACTGTTTTTATTTTTCGCTTCTTTGACAGGAGTTTTATCAGCCCGAGTCCTTGGAGAGCTAGCCCAAACCATTCAATCCAGTGCCTTGAATGAAAGCTACAAGTGGGGTGCCTGCATCATCGTCCTGGAAGTCTCAGCCATCGTACTCTTGTATTATGGTCGTCGCTGGCTAGCGAAAGCCTCCCTAAACAGCATATTGCGCGTCCGCAAAGCCCTTTTTAATCATATACAAAATCTTCCCATGAAGTTTTTCGATACCCAACCTCAGGGAAGAATCGTCACGCGCATCACACATGACGTCGACACCATGGAAAGTTTCTTCACCAGCACCCTTGCTAGACTCTCCAATGCCATCATCACCTTTTTTGTCGTCTTCATTGCTATGGTCATTGTTGATTGGAGAATAGGATGCATGATCACGGCTTCCATGATTCCGGTTTTCATTTTGACTTATCTCGTGAGACAACCCCTTAGGAAATGGAACCGTGAATTCTCCAGGCGAAATGCCATGATCAACGCCAAGTTGAGCGAATTCTTGAATGGAATTCCTGTCATCCGCGCCTTCGGCGTGGAAGCGTGGTCTAAAAGAGAATTTGATAGCGTCGTCAACCATCACCTAGAAGCAGCGATCAAAATCAACCAACTCAACTCATGGTCACGGCCTCTCATCATGTTTCTTACCTCGCTCCCCCTCGCCTTTTTTATCGGCTTTGGTGGGATGGCAGTCATCAACGCCACAATAAGCCTAGCGGTGTTTGTAACCTTTGTGCGGCTCGCGGAGAGATTCTTGCAGCCCATGAGCGTGATCTCTCAGGAAATGCATGTCGTACAATCCTCCCTCATCAACACCGAAAGAGTTGCAAGCTTTTTACAAAATGCAACGGAAGACAAGTCTCTAGGGCCCAATGGAAGCAGAAGCTTCGATCAACTCAAGGGTAAAATCGAGTTTAAAAATGTGAGCATGAGTTACGAAAAAGACAAACCTGTCCTGAGGAAGGTTAGCTTCGACATTCGATCTGGTGAGAAGATTGGACTTGTTGGTCGCACAGGCAGCGGGAAGACAACGGCTCTAGCGTTACTTTCACGTCTCTATGATTTTCAAAGTGGAGAGATTTTGGTCGATGGTCACGACATTCGTGATCTCGACCGAAACTCGCTAAGAAGACAAATCGGCGTGGTCAATCAAGACAGCATTATTTTCGAGGCTACACTTAGAGATAATATTTTGGCCGGTACTCAGATCTCGGATGAGTCCGTTATGAAAGCTTGCCAAGACACCGGACTCGCTAAAGTCATGTCGAACAATCAACTGAGTCTCGACAGCATGATCTTTGATCAAGGATCAAATCTCAGTGCTGGAGAAAGACAGCTTCTCTCCATGACTCGCATCCTACTGAAAGACCCGAGCATCTTGGTGCTAGACGAGGCCACCTCGAATATTGACCCGGAAATTGAGCAGCTCATTCAATCTGCTATCGAAAAAGTTCTGGAAAATAGAACCTGCCTTATCATCGCACACAGGCTAGACACCCTTAAGCATTGCGATCGTATTTTTGTCTTTAAAGCAGGCGAGTTGATCGAAGAGGGCCACGCCGATCAACTTCTAAAAAATTCGGATTCCTATTATAAGGCGCTAATGGACTCTTCCAACAGGCAGAAAAATGAACAAGAACTATCTCACTCCTGAAGGTTTTGATCGTATTCGATCAGAACTTCAAATGCTTATGAAGACAGAGCGCCCTAAAGTGGTGCAAGCGGTTTCAGACGCTGCGGCGATGGGCGACCGTAGTGAAAATGCAGAATACATCTATGGCAAAAAAAGACTGCGCGAGATTGACAGTCGCATTCGCTTTTTGACCAAGCGTCTAGACAACGTGGAGGTTATTGACCCATCAGTCGTATCAGTAGAGAAAGTGTCTTTCGGAGTGTGGGTCAGTATCGAAGATGAAGATGGCACATTGGTCAGCTACCAAATCGTAGGAGAAGATGAAATCGATCCCAAGAACCACCGGATTACCTTCTCATCTCCCCTGGGCAGGGCGCTACTCGGGAAACGAGTTGGCGATAGTTTTGAGTTCCAAAGACCTGCCGGGCCCCAAGAGTTAGAGATCGTCAGTATCGAAAACTCACGGCCCAGCCATCTCAAGAAATAACGGCGACTGGAACGCCCTACCGACAAGTCTCATAGACTGGCGCCACAACTCATCATCAGATTGTAGTTTACCGACGCTCACTTCAGAACAACGACCAACCTGCTTCTCAATTCCGGTGACAGGGTCAAGGTGAAGCTCGTCCACACAAGTGTAACCTTGGCTCAAATCTTCTAGATCTCTCGGCACAGCAAACTTATTGAGAAGCAGTGAAAGAGCCAACTTCAAACTTTTGAGCTGATCACGAAGTGAACCCTTTGAGTCATCAATCAAAAGATTGAGAGTCCTCTTCGAGCCTGCAATGTTGTCGGACCCCAAAATCCCATTCATAAAGGACTCGTATTCCTGGCGCATTTTTTTGGTAGCAGTACTATTGTTTCCTGACAGTAGCCTAAGAGACTCTTCAGTTTCAGCGTGCCAATCTGCCAAAATTTCCAAAGCATCATGAAGCTTAAACACAACATCCGTCATAAGAGAAACAGACTTCAATTCTGTGACAACCGGGCCCTTAGCAAAAGCTTTACGTTCGGTAGCAGAAATTCGAACACCTGTGACTTTGGGGTCATCAGCATCAACTTCTTTGCCATCAATATCCACATAAACAACATGATTATCAACGATCGGCATTCCAACCATATTGATATAAGCTAGAGATATCGCAAAAGCTTCGAACGGAAGCATGCCACCACTGGCAATGATGTCTTCAGCTTCCTTGTTGGATCCAAAGTCGGCTAGTGGGTATGGAACGGGGCTATTGCTCGAGAACCACCAATCGGTTCCTGGAACAAGTGACATCATAAAGTAAGCAATACCACCAAGAAACTCTACCTTCTCATGGAAGCTAGCCTCTTCATAACCTCTTGCAGACTCTACATAAGTAGGCTGCTCTTTCTGCTCGAGCAAAGGACGAGCTTCTGAAAGAGTGCATTCCTCAGATGGATTGGGCTTGTCCGTTAAAGTCATTTTTAAACCAACGTCTTCGTCTGCAAGCTCCGAGTCTTTAACCTGCGTGAGCTTTCCGTCTCTTAAGAACGATCCCGAACGACGGCAGGCCTTCATGCGAGTTCCTTCATTGTGGTCCAAGAAATCGCTAACACCAACAAGTGCCTTTCGGCGTTTAGATCCATTTCCTGTGATTTTAAGTGGGGCACGATCATAACCCTTGATCGTCAGTAGTTGCGAGAAAGCTCTATGATAAATCACAGTTCCGCAAGCCTGCTCTATTGGAGAAGTGGATTTGATCCCGCGAATCGCAGCACTCATACCGTATCTCATATCGTCAAGAAATGCCGACCAGCTATTGTTTCGAAACATCGGAACTCGCTTAGCCATTTGTTCGAGAACTCTTCTTAACTCAGCATCTTTGCGCTCGATTACTTCCCTTGAGTCTGTCGGAAGCGGCTTAAGAATTTCTGAATACGGGAATCCATTTTTTACGAAAACGTCGGCATAAGTTCCCTGTAGAGGATAAAGCTCGAAACTTTCATCATAAACACCAGGCAAACTTTCACCGATTTTATCCGTAAAAGCTTTGTTGCGGATCTTCTCCCAACCAACAACCCCCGTTCTCATGAGCAACTTAAGGCCAATCATCGGGAGCAAAAGAATAGGAGATTTCGTGATCTCGTCATTAAAAAGATCGTGAAACTCCGATTCATTGGGAATACTTCCCCCTGAACGCTCACTACCGCTCTGAGCTAGAAGGCCATATTCAAGTAGTGGATGATCGTTTAACTGGATTCGTCCGTATAAGTTGTTGAGGTTAATGAGGTTGCTGTCGTCACCAAACATCAAGGACCGATCGTGGAGCGCATCAAGACGTGCTCTCTGCTTACATTTCTCCACAGAATTCTCAACGATGATACGACCTCGGTCTCTATGACCGTCTCGAGGACGAACGCGACGGTTTTCTTCGCAAGAAGTGTCCTCAGAAAACTCAGAAGCTTTGACGATGCCAGCTTTCTCAATGAGAAGCCTTCCATCAAAGACTTCACCAATAATACCGAATGGCCCATCAGTGGAAAACTTTTTCGTTCCAAAATCCTCTAGAGAGCGAAAGGCTTGCTGCCCTGAATTATCGGAGATCACCATGGAATCAAGCCATGAACAGGCGCTCATAAAATTGGCAGCTGGATAGATATCTTGATTTAAGACTCTACCTTCACCAGGAATTTCGTTTGGAGAATATTTATCGACTTGTCGTTGAACGAATTCTCGATTCGGCTCGACATATTCAAGTCCACATCCTCCCAAGACAAGGAGCAAAGCCGATAGGGAAAATCTTTTGTTTTGATTTTTCATTTTAGAATAGAAGGACAAAGTCCATCCTCCCATACGGTGCGTAGATCACGTTTTTACCAGCAAGAGGCTGATACCAAGTCACTGACATTTTTGCAGGTGCCAAAGCTTTATCCGCCAAGAACAATGGGATGGAAGAAATCTCTGCCGTTAGCTCCATTCCATGCTCTGAACTTTGCGTGCCTTCACTGAGGCGAGCATAGTCAAGACCATTGCTACCACTATAACGATCACCAGCTTTGACATTGTATTGGTAGCTAGCCATCAAACTAATTCCACCTTTCCAAATATCAAACATCACTCCAACATCAGCAAGAAAGGCTGATCCGATTTTCTTGCGAACGTTTTCAATTTGATCGGGATCGTTCAAATCAGCTAGAGGCTCATTCGGATCCTTAGGCAAGGCCACTCTCTTAATCCCCGGGAAGTAGTGTGTTCCAAACACACCTGCATGGAAGCTCAATACTTGGGGAATCGCCCTAAATGAATGGACTAGGCCCAGACGAGTCGATAAAACATCTTGCCCAGCTCCTTGGTCTAATAGATTCGTGATGTCCACTTCATGATTTGCTGTTGGCAGTCTCACATTGGTTCTTAAGGCAAAATCAAAACGGTCTCTCTTTAGAAAGCGGTAGCGGCTCTCAATCTCAATGTCTCCAAGAGATTGGAATTCATAAGATCCTGGAGCTTGGAATCCGTTATTTGTAAAAACTTCTTTTATGTAGAGTTCTTTATTGATACCAGCATCAATAAACTCTTGAAGGCCTTCACTCACCTGCGGAATGTGACCCAATCTTTGCTTGAGAGCTTCCGCATTAGACGTCGTATCAACTTCAAAGTTAGAAACCACACTTCGTTTAACAATGGGAACCAAGAGACCTAAGCTAAAGTTATCGGTAATCCCCCACAGTAGTGCGGGGACCATGCGTTGCTCGGTCACGGTGACATCAGAATAGAAATTGGAAACAAAAAGCTGAGAACCTAATTGTTCCGCACTCATCCCATTTAAAATTTTCTCCAAGTCCGCAATCTGAGGTTCAGCCTCAGCAAGATCATCCAAGGTAACACTTCTATTGAGCGGCGAAACAATAGAATCGAGCTTGCCTCCTTCGTTAAAGGAGTGAGAGACGACGCCTTTGCCCATAACGAAAGCACCAGCTCTAACACCCTTTGGCAGGGCGTCTGTTGTCACAAGAGCATATAAAGGCGCAGAAGCGACGCCTAGAATGATCCAGAGTCCCCTTAAAGCCTTTGCCCACATTTGAGCTTGATATTTAACACATTGCGTCATAAACTGTCTTAATGTTTTGTAACAAAGTTTTAGGCGCAAAGGAAACAACAATGTACGCCACAAGTGTCTATTATTTAGTCACTTTTCTGATTACATTCTTTACATTCAATACAAAGGCTCAGCTGCTCAATTTATCGACTGTTTCAGGAATTGAGTACCAAGGTGTCTCTGAAACCCTAGGTGGCAAACCCTGCATTGTGAGATCCTCCTTTCTTGAAAAGAACTTTATGGGGAGGCTCACCCAAAGCTTTGAATTGCTGACTCTTGAGACCGATGGCAGGTCCGTAGAACGACGCCATGTCCTTCAGCTTAATCCCATCACTCGCGACAAAGCGCCTATTACATGTGACAAGAAGAGCAAAGCCTGTCTTTGGGAATTTGTAGTTAGCAAGGCTTTGGCTGACGAAGCAAGCAGTGGCTCAAAAGGTGACAAGGAATTCTATTACTTAGTGTTTGAATCTTACCTCAAAAATCCTGAGCAATTTTATCTCGTCAGCTTGTTAAAGGCAGGATCTGCTACCGGTGCCCGTCGATTGCATTGGGATTGCGTCGTCAGGAAATTTAAATCGACCGAAGCTCTACCCTCTATGGGAGTCCTCCCAAAAATCCCAAAAGCCATTCCCGTCGCGGAATAATTTGATAAGAGAACTTTCACTGTGCGCGGTAAAAAGTGGAAAGCCTCACGGGCTCAGGTTCTCAATCATTCTAAATATTTGGATTTGTTACTCAGGACAGGGGGAGCGCAGCCCCCCTCTGGCAAGTTGGCACTTGCCATTCACCCCCATAGTCCTAAGCACAAACCAACTATTTAGAATGATTGAGAACCCGAACTACGGCTTTTAGGGCTTTTCCACTTTTTACCGCGCACAGTGAAAATTTACAGAGGCAGAAATGAGGATTTGATCGCCTCGATCAACTCTTCTTTGGCTTCTGATTTGTCTTCTAAATAGGACGATTTAAAATACAAGAAATTTGCTGACTGCGCGATGTTGAGCATCGTGTGGCTCTTAAAACCAAAATTATCTGCCATCTTAGCAAGCTGCACACTCGCCCACCCCGCTAGTTTTGGTAGTTGTTTGATTTTCTGGGGCAGCTTAGCGAGAGCAGCATCACGCTCTGGCGTGGGCTCCTCGTTTTTCAAAAACTCGCGGTAGCTTTCAAGATACAAATTGAGATAATCCACAATCTTGAGATTCATTCCCACGATCAAACGCTCTTCCACCGGACTTGAAACTGGCTTCAGCATTTCATTCACAATCGTCGTGGCCACATAATCAAGACTCACAAAATTGGCGCCACCCCTGGGAGAAAATGGAATTTTTCCTTTTCTTAGGGCGACGAGGTGCCCTCTTGAATTTTTCAACTGCTCCAATGAACCATGGACCACAGATGGACAAAAGATCATTCCACCGTGCTTGGCCTCTTCTTTCACATGAAGATGAGACAGTCGCTTGGTTCGGTAGTAGCCCATGCGCTCATTGAACGGCTCCCATTCTCCGAGACTTGATTCATCTCGAACATCAGGAGATTGAGTCACGCCAAAAGCCACAACGGAACTCGTGTAGTAAAACGGCGCGCCAATTTTGTTGGCCCAATTTAGAAGGTCTTGTGTGACGCCGATATTGAGCCTATCTTGATCATTGTTGTCACCGGATTTCTTAATGACGGCAGCCATATGTAGCACTCGCCAAGAGTATTTATCTACATCAATGGAAGCGAGATTGTTGCGGAAACGTAGCGGATCCTCAAAAGGTGTTAACTTCCATTCGATTTTGTTGATCTCATAATCCGGGTCGAGACCATGCTCTCTCATCCGTTGAGCCAAAATGCTCTTGGTAGAATCCGGTTTAGATCTCGCGAGCACAAGAATGCGCCGCTTGGCCTTTATCAATCGAACAAGGATCTCGCTGCCAATAAATCCACTAACACCAGTAATGAGCAAGCATTCAGATTTCGGGCTTGGAGTGGAAGAGGTGGATTCAGACATTCAATAAATTCCTTAGAAGATGCTTGGAGAGATTGATTAGATACTACGCCTAGCAAGCGCAACAAACCAAGGCGCCTTCCATTCGCCCTTCAGATCAAAAATATAACTTTGGCCTTTTACTTCAATACTTAACTGATGTTCACTCTCACGAATAAAATCACTGAGAACGATCCCTTCATTAAAAGGATATAGTGCCTTAAAGGCGGCCTCGCGGTAGCACCACTCTTCTAATAATTTCTCCGAGCTAAGCGCTTTAATCGTCGCTTCAGGAATCTTTAATCTGCGCTCAAGCCAATCTTTATTCTTAAAGAGCGGCCTAGACGCATCGTAGAACTCGAGATCAATCCCCGTTCTCACATCATCCGGCGACTCAACCTCAACCTGAAAAAAAGCATCATCTGGTGCTTCTTTGTGAGATTTGGAAAATTTGGGATCAAGGCTCGGTCTCTTCTTTGGAGCCCAGGTTACGGAATGAACCCAGGACTCAGACAGGCACATACTAAAAAAAGACGAAAATTCTTCAATCGGATTGGGATAGTCTCTACTCATCGGATCTCCAGCCCCTCTATACTAACACGAGCCGTTTCGTCAGCATAACCCCTCTCGTAAAGTCCCAGGTCCTGCAATTCTTGGCCGTGCTGGGCACTAAAGGCCTCATCGAGCACCACAGCAAAACCCCAACCACCGTTGAGACTGCATAGGATCTCCTCGCGGCTCGCCCCAGTGCGTGTCTCGACTTCTTGCATCCAGACTGGCCACTCAAGATTTTGATCAATCACGAAACCGATTTCGCGGCCCTTTGGCTGCATACGAAGTAAGTTCCGAAGACCTGAACCCGTGATATGGAAGGCCGCCTGCAAAGCTGCAGATTGATTCTTTGATGCAAGAAATGATTTAAGTTTTTCAAAATCTTCCACATAAAGTTTCGTTGGAGCCATCAAATGTTCTTTGATAAAATCCGCATCTTTTACAGGATCAAATATCTTTCTCAGCCAACTAAATCCATTAGAGTGTGGCCCATCAGACTTCCACATCCAAAGCTTCGATCCGGGCTTCAAGAGATCCGCATGGAGCCAATCATTGGGGGCGAGATCGCCCACACAAAATCCCGATACATCAAAATGCCCCTCCTTGTAGAAATCAGGCATCTGGGCTGTTTCACCCCCGACAAGAAGGCTATGCGATTTGGCACATGCCTTTTGGAGCCCCTTCAAGAACTGAGAAAGGATAGCTCCCTCCTCAAGGAGTGATCCTTGAGTGAAGCCGATGTAATCTAGGAAAAGTCTGGGGCTCGCTCCCACGCAAAGAAGATCATTCACATTCATCGCCACAAGATCTTGAGCCAGCATTTCTGCGGTGCCAAGCTCTTCAAGCGTCCACAAAATCTTTGTGCCCACACCATCACACCCTAAAGCGATCCAGCGATCAGGTGTGAGCTCATAAACGGCCGCATAAGCGCCAACGCTGTCCTTCACTTTGGCTTCGGGATCAATCTGCACAAGGTTCTTGATGCCTTCTACAAATTGGTCTGCGGCGCGAGTATCAACGCCGCTCTCGGCGTAGCTTTTACTTTTTTGATTAGGATTTGAATCGTTCACTATTACTTCCTTATTTAAAACTCTCTAGGTTTTAGCCTGACTTGGCAAACCCGTTTAGTGCCAAAAATGCCTCGTCCCCGTCACATCGCATTCCACGCCCAGCTCTTTCGCCCTCGCAAAAACAACTTCATCATTCTTCGATCCACCCGGCTGCACGAGTTTCATGACTTTCGCCTCGCTCATAGCATCGATCAAATCAGGAAAAGGCAGGAAAGCATCACTATAAAGCAGTAGATCCTTCGGCGTGAATTGAGGAAAGCGATTTAAAAAATCTTGAGCCCTCGGCCACGCGAGTCTCGCAAAAGCTTCCACGCGGTTTGGCTGGCCTTGTCCCGCTCCAGCAAGCACGATCGTGCCTGAATCCGTTTCTAAGGTCAGAGCCAGAGCGTTGGACTTCGAACAAGCTCCCATCCAAGCTGAGACCGTCTTCCAGAAATTATCTCTCGAAATTTCTTCAAAGTCTGCATCCTGACTAAGCCGCCCGAGACGTCCTTGGTAGGTTTCTTTAAAACCTTGAGGGTCTTTCCCAACAAGAACGAATCTGCAGCGAGGCTTATTGGCATGAAGTTGCTCAGCCCATTCGCGGCACTCATCCGTTTTTGGGAGCACAACTACTTCTACAAAATTCTTCTTCAAACAAGCTGTCGCCTCGTCTCCAGGCAAATGATTGAAGGCCACAATCCCGCCAAAGCGAGAAACGGTATCCCCTTCCCACGCCCACTGGAATGCTTCTTCCTTATTAGAAAGTTTCGGAGCCACACTCGCTCCGCACAAAGTTTGGTGTTTGACGACAGCAACCGCAGCTTGATCGTCAGCAAAAGCTTGCACAAATTTCCACGCGCCTTCGGCATCGCGAACATTGTTAAACCCCACAGGCCCCAAATACTCTGCCGCATCAGCATGACCAAGAGGTGCAAACTGCGCCTTTTGATGCGGGTTTTCTCCGTATTTCATTTCCGGAGCGAAGGTCCAAGATCCTTCTTGCGGGCGAATACGCCTTCCCCACTCATTCATGATCGCCGTATCAAGACGCTGAACCAATTCGAAAGCTTCAAAGGCCAATTGGTATCTTGTGGCTTCGGACTGACGGGTATCTTCGGACATCGCAAGAAAACTTTGGTATTGCGAGGGATTCGTGAAGATCCAAACGTTTTTAGAATTTTTAGCAGCAGCTCTCACCATAGTCGGCCCGCCGATATCCACCCACTCGATCATTTCATCCATATCTTTTGAGGCAGGTCCTTTTTCTTCAAAAGGATAAAAGTTGCAAGCCACAGCCACGATCTGATGACCTTCTGGCCACTCCTGCCAATCGGATTTGTTATCAGCTCTTAAAAGAAGTGAGGAATAGATCTTGTGGTGAAGAGTCTTCACTCTTCCGCCGAAGCGCTCGGGCTCGCCCGTGAACTCACTGATGTCCATGACTTCTAGGCCGTGCTCTTGAAGATATTTGCGGGTTCCACCACTAGAAACAATATTGATTCCCTGAGAAACGAAGTCTTTCGCCAGAACTTCACAACCCGTTTTATCGGTGACGGAAAATAGTGCCCATTTTTTTGCATGACTGCTCATAGAAAGCTCTCCTGGGTGACCCCTGTAAAAATGTTTTTTAACAATTGAAGCCCATCACCCGCCTCAGCAAAGAGCTTCGCCCGATGCTGCTCGAAATGATCACTGCCAAAGCGATCGGGATGGTCCATTTTTGATAGCGCAATCTCTGGATGAGGCATCATCCCAATTCTCCAGGCGGACTTGTGAAATGATATGAGACCAGCCGTCTTCTCAAACGATCCGTTCTCGAAATTTTCGTCAACATATTTAAGAAGCTTCTTTGTTTGAGGAGGAAGCTTCTCGTTCTTGAGCACAAGCCTGCCCTCACCATGTCTCACCGGCATGGAGCCCTGGCCCCACGGAGACAGTAGTTCAACCCAGCGATTCTGGAAGCCGTGAGGAATGTTGCGATGAAGTTCCACACCGTCACCGAAACAACCCGTCTCGCACATAATTTGGAAGCCGTTACAGATGCCAAGGATATTCACTTCGCTCTCGCCCAGCTTTTCCATGAGTTTGAGTTCTTTGAATTTAGCAGCGAGCAGTTTTCCCGCACCGAAGTGATCCGAGTAGGAAAATCCACCAGGAATCACAAAGCAATCGCCTTTTTGAAAGGCTGGTAGCGGGTAACTAGCCCCGGCAGGTCCGGCTTCTAGCGAAGCGATGTATTTTGGCAATTCAAAAAATTCTACCGATTCAAAAACCTCACAGGCCCTTAAGGCGCGAGCGACCTCTTGTTCACATTCAATACCAAAACCTTTGAGAATATAAGCTTTCATCATCAACTCCAAAACCCTGCACGGGAATGACCCACGTAGGCATCACGCAATTGTGCCAAAGGCCACTCTTCTCCATCCGAGAATCGCATGGCAAATGGCTTGGAAACCACGCCCACTCTCTTGAGATCAGCAAACTCTTTTTCAATCTCAGCGATCTGGTGAACATCACAAGTAAAGACGAAACCTCCAAGTCCTTCTGCAAACAAAGTCTTCACATCAGGCCTCATTAATTCCCACTGCACGCCAAGTTTTCTCCCTAGACACATCTCAAAAACAGCCGTTGCAAGGCCCCCTTCTCCTATGTCTTTAGCCGCGCGAATGAGGCCCCTAGAAATCAGGCTTTCGAATCTCTCGTATCGTTTCGCAAGTTTTCCAACCGTGCTCTCAAGCTCGGCATCTTGAGATTCGAAATCCGTCCCCTCAAAGAGCGAACGTTGTGAGCTCAATGGCTTTTCCATCAATCGCTCTAGCGAACTCGCTCTTAAATCAGAACACAACGGCTCCAAATAAAACACGACATCATTCGCCCTCGTAAAGAAGCTATGAGGAATGTGCTGCGGGCTATAAGACGGGCCAAAAGCGGAAACGACAAGAGTCTCTGGCACATCCACGCCCTCGCTCGTGTTCTTCATGCTATCTTTGCCACTAACAAAGGGCATATCCCATAGCCTTGTCACAGTTTCCAAAATTTCACACGATCTTAAAAGCTTCCAAGTCAACCTGTCACTTTGCGGGCGAGGCTTAGCAGGATCAGTCGATGGCAACGGATCAGGCCACGAATAGTTATCGAGTAGTGCGGCCTCTTTCCATTTCATCCCGCCAAGCAAGGCTTGCCTGACGGATTCATCAACCGAATGAAGAGCGTTGTCATGAATATCCCTTCGGTATGGAGCTAAACCATGGCCTAAGGCTACATAAGCTGAAGCTTCTGAGTCTTCATAGACCTCAATGCTTGATCCATCTTGTGGACTCTCTTGCGTCGCACCAGCAAAAGGCAATTTGCGTGTGCGCCCTTGCACCTCGTGGTCATAGCGACGAACAATACCCTCACGTGAGCAGAGGTTCTCTGATGCCAATAATTTTTCAAAACTTGAGTAGAGCTTTTTAGAATCGCTAAAGTCTGCAAGATTTTTCTCTGTTTCTTTCTCCATGTCCTGACCAACGTCTTGACCGACAAAGTTGCGGCCGAACTCATTTTCATTTTTCAGAGATTTTAATTCATCTTCCCAAGTCCATGCTGTCTTGAGCTTCAAAGTCGGACACTTGTCATGCAAGAACTCCAAACTCAAATCTACAATTTTTCGATCCTGATCCCAAACTTCAAATTGTCCAGAGTCGTTTAGGTTGCCAATGCGATCAATCCCCACATCCCAAGCTTTTGCCAAGGCTTCGAAGGCTTCCACATCTCTCGTGGCAACAGTCATACGTTCTTGGCTTTCGCTCAAAAGTTTTTCCCAAGAATAAAGTCCCTTAAATTTAAAACGCAAATCACTAAGGTCAAGTCTTGCGCCGCCTGTGAGCGTAGCCATCTCTCCACAACTTGAGGCGAGTCCGCCAGCTCCGTTATCCGTCACACAAGAAATGATATTTTTATCCCGGGCCTCGAGCAAGAATTCCGTGAGACACCTTTGCACAAAGGCCTGCGCCACTTGAACGGCTGATCCTTGCATGTCTTCAGATCTCAGATCACGAGAACTCATCACAGCCCCGCGAAGCCCATCAGCACCTACAGCACCGCCGACGCAATAAAGCACGTCACCGACTTCAGCATTCTTATGCACATGCTCGCGCTTTAAAGAGCCAATAGCCCCAGCGTATACGAGAGGCTTGGCAGAATAATTGGGATGGAAAACCACACTTCCTTGAACTGTAGGAATGCCGCTTTGATTGCCGCCGTCTTCAATGCCTTTGATCACACCTTTGCGGATGATTTCAGAAGGCAAAGCATTCGTAGGTCTACGCTCGTTGTGCTTTGAAGATTCAAAACAAAGCACATCCCAACTAGCAATCGGCTTCGCACCAAGCCCGGTGCCAAGAATATCTCGATGAACCCCCACAAGTCCTGTCGACGCTCCACCATAGGGTGAAATAGCAGACGGGCTGTTGTGCGTTTCCATTTTGATACAAGCAGCCCAAGGACTCTGCGAACCATCAGGACGCGTGAGTCCCAAAACTCCTGAGTTGTCATGGAACAATGAAAGATATGTTTGCGTCTGCTCGTCAGCAATCTTTAAAGCTGGTTTTCTCAAATAGGTTTTGAAAATTCCTGGCGTTGAAGCAAGTCTGGAACTTTTTGTAGCGCCACTAGTCTCAATCGTGGCTCCGAAGATTTTGTGCTTGCAATGCTCTGACCAAGTTTGGGCCAGTAATTCCCATTCTGTGCGAGTGAGCTTACGGCCCATCTGAGTCGAGGTCTCATTAATGACTTTCACCTCGTCATCAGAAAAATCCAAACCTATGCTCCCAGGGCAGTCCACAGGATCCATGCTAGGGTCGGCTGGTCTTTTGACCTCGGGTAATTTAGCTCTTTCCTTCCACCAATCCTTAACAGACCCCGTCCAAATAAATTCAATCGCGGGTTCTCTCCAGAGATTTTCTGCGTCGAGCTTTAAACTCTCCAACACGCCTGCAGAATCAGCTACGAGCCAAGATTCAATACGAAGCTGATGTGGAGGCACATTCAAAAACTTGCCTAGAGAAATTTCTCTTGGATCGACTGATGCGGGATGATGGACTCTTGCAAGGAGCTGCTTATCGCCCAAAAACCCTGGATGAAATTCGTCAGAATCCCCCAAGAATTCTTGAAGATGATCTAATTCTTTTTCTTTAAGGCCTTCCGCTCGAAAGAGTAGAAAAGACTCCACCTGTCGCTCTTCGTTCTTAGCCAGTAGGAACGTGGGGATATCGGCCTTCATTAGCCACATTTTTGTGTTTGAATCTACACTGCTCATTTTAGAATATCCGTTCTCCATTCAAGTTGCTCTCTCCAAGGCGAAGTGATGAGCACTTCAAAAATATGATCACCAGCCTCATGACGAGTCTGATCCTGGGCTACGATGTAGGCCATTCTTCCTGTTTTGCTGTTTGTGCGGAAGACTTGGGTGTTTTCATTCTCAACAAAGTCCCAAGGCTCAAGCTCAATGGGCTCAGCCCTCTCTGGATATTGCGGATTGACGAGAGAAAGGCATAGCGAATGAGCTTCTAGATTTTCGAGGCCGTAATGATCTTGAAAGTCGCTCGTCAAAGAGAGCATCGAACGGATGACCTTCTTATCTCTCGGCCACTGCGTGAGGAGCGCTTGTGTCTCCGGATCTCCAAAGCGTGCATTGAACTCAATGAGCTTCCATCCCTGCCTCACATCTTTCATCGCGCCAACATATAAAATTCCGCGATAGAAATCGCCGCGTCTCTCCATCTCAGCGACAGTCCTCAAAGCCCAAGCCTGGAACATCGCTAAATCTTCTGCTTTTAATTTTGGATGCGGAACCCATGCCCCCATTCCCCCCGTGTTGGGACCTTCATCACCAAGAAATCTCCTCTTGAAATCTTGTGCTGAGCCCAAAAGTTTCACACTCGCTTTGCCTGACGAATCTCTGAGACACTCAAAAAATATCGACGCCTCAAAACCTTCGCAGCGTTCTTCGAAATAAAATTCTTCTTTTGCCGCCTCGAGCTCTTTGACTTTAGCTTCGAGGTCTTCCCACGATTCATATAGATAAACGCCTTTGCCTGCGGCTAAGCCATTAAGCTTGAGAACGGGAACAGCTTGGGTTTCACGATCGAAGTCTTTTAATGATTTGGAATAAAGCGGCGCTGGAACTCCAGCACTCATTGCAACTTCCCGTCCGAATAATTTTGACCACTCCAGCTTGGACGCTTGCTGCGAAGGACCAAAAGTCCAGTAGCCTAGTTTTGCCAGTTCGTCCGTCACACCATCAGCAAGGTCACCATCCATGCTCACGATGACACCGTCTAATGAATCTGGATTGAGAGCCTTCACTTCATCCACTGTTTTAGCGGAGGAAACGTTTACGCCTTCTTTTTGGAGTCTCCACCTCGTCGCTTCTTCCCTTCCTCCAGCGCCAATGACGGCAACATTCGCAGGTGAATCAGACTTTACCCAATCCCAAAGCGCCTTGGACGTGGGTTCTTCAGCCAACTCCGCTAGTGCCTCATAAAGAGAAGAAATCTTCTCTCGCCTCCATTCACCAATTTGAGGGACGGGAAGCGCGACGTCTTGTTGCCATTTATAATCTTTTGATTCGCCATTGGATTCGGCTGAAGCCTTCGCACTCACAACCGCATCAAACCAAGGCGTTTGCCTGAGCCATGCCCTAAGCATCTCTTTCGAGAGAGGCACACGCCTCACCCCCTTCATCGTGACCCGAATCTCATCGGGAGTCACAGCATCCACTAGCATTAGATCCGAGGTGGTGGTGTTTACGGCGAGTTCAAATTTGGCATCCCAAAGCTCAAGTCCACGATCTGAGAAAAAGCTTTCAAAAGCTTTTGTTGTTTTTCCAAGAAACTCTTCAATTTTATCAAGACTAATTTGAGAATCAGCCAGCAGCGACTGAGCTTCAGCTTTATCAACCATGCGATCTTGAGCCTCTAGCTTCGTGCTGTATTCAAACAGGGGCGCTTCGAGGCGTTGCCAAAGACTGTATTGATCTGGCTGCCTCTTCAAGAGACTAGACCCTTGCGGAATGCCCCACCTTACGATGAACTCAAGGGGAAGAAACTGCCAATCACCTGAGGCTTGCGCCTCCATTTTTGAATCCAAATTTTGACCTAGTTTTGTGTCGAATTTTGGATGAGAGACAACCCTCGAGACATAGCAGCCAGCTTTTTCACTCAACTCCAAATCACAAGCTTGGGCAATGCCGCGACTCTTCATATGCTTTGCGACCGCAAGAGCAAAACGCTCAAGATTCTTTCCGCGATTCAAAAGTCCACAATCCAAATCACCCCAATCAAACACTGATATGCGATCACTAAAATCAAAGGCAATGAAGTTTTTATAGACATCTTTCAAAACGCCAGCCTCGCCCTCCAGTGTCCACAAATCTTTGTTTGACCCTTCAGCGATTTTTGACTTCTTCATCTTCTATCCTCTTTATGGCTTTTGCCTGTGCGTGGGCTTCACCTGCACCCTAAGTCTGTGCGTCCGCGATTCTTTGCTCACGCCTACGGTCCAAAAATTGAGCAAAAGCTTCTTTGGTGGATTCGGCATGGCCATCCAAACAACCCGTACACAACTCTTCACTGTCCAAAGCTCGTTTGAGCCCTGGGATATCTAAGTAATAAACACTCTTGAGTCCGATTTTTTCGGCCACCACTTCGGCAGAAATGCCTTTGGCTGCGATGAGTTCGTCTTCATCCGGAAAATCAATTCCATAGAAGCAGCCATGCCGAATCGGAGGACACGCTGACGCCATCGAAATTTCAAGCGCACCAGCCTCCTTCAATCTTTTGGCCATCAATCGTGATGTGTTTCCTCTGACAACCGAATCATCCACCAAGAGAATCTTCTGTCCCTTAACTTCAGGCCCGATCAAGCTGAGTTTGGACTCTAGTGCCTTGATTCGGCTTTTCTGATTGGCGAGAATGAAGGTTCTCGCCGCATAAGGATTTTTCACTAAATATTCTCGGTAGGGAACCCCGAGAGTTTCAGCAACAGCAATCGCAGCCGAGCGAGAGGTGTCTGGAACGGGAACCACGTAATCGAAAACCTCACGTGGGTCTTGATTTGCGGGAAGTTCATGAAGAATTTTACGCCCCAATACCTGCCCCATTGTAAAACGGTATCGATAAGCACTGTGGCCTTGATACTCTGATTGAGGTGATGAGAAATACACCATCTCAAACATGCAAAAAGTTTTCTTAAAGCCAGGAACTTTGATCTGGCCCTGACTAAAGTCACCATCTTTTGAAATCTTCACCCAAGCACCCGCATCAATCTCGACTAGCCCTGACTCACTCTCTGGCAGACCGATTTCACGCTCGTATTCTTTCAGGAATTGAAGCGCACTGGTTTCCGAGGCGAATGCTGTCATGTGCTGAGAGCGATACATAAAGAGTGGTCGAATGCCATGAGGATCACGGAAGGCAAACATCTCGCCAGCTTCAGTAAGTCCGACGACAGCATACGCACCGATAAAACTTTTAAATAGATTCTCTAACGCCTGTTCAAAACCAAGCTTCTCTTCAAAATGCATAAAGTATTGTTGAAGAACCGCGAGGTCGGAATCGGAGTCCGTGACGATTTCATATTTTTCTTTGAGCTCAAGGGTATTCACAATGTTTCCATTGTGAGCCATCGCAAGTCTCGGCGTCCCTGACACAAAAGGCTGAACCATCGCGACGCCGCCCTTACCCGTTGTTGCGTAGCGAGTGTGGCCGACGAAAGCTTTTGCGGGAGGCAGATCGCCCCAGGTCTTCAAGGCTTCAGCCACATGCCCGAGCCCCTTCGACCAACTAAATCCACCAGTTTTAGGAAGGACTGTCACGCCAGCCGCATCTTGTCCACGGTGTTGAAGCCGCTGCAACATGCTCATGGCAAGTTCAGAAGAACGCTCATGAAGTTCATCACATAAAACAACACCTAGAACACCACACATAAATATTAATGTCCCTTACCTTTAAAGTGCGCCAAATCCCAATTTTGCTCAGTGAGCTTCAATACCGTATCTACTTTGATTCGCGCGCCATTCAGAACACGGTCCTTGATGACTTCTGGAGATTTTTCTTTGGAAAGTTTTCCGGAGGAGTGCAGAACCTCTATGAGGTCCTTGTTCACTCTCTCTGATTCACGTGCAGCTTCTCTCACTGTGGAGTGGGCATCATCCTCCCCCTCTTTGGTGAGTTCGACATACATGGCCTCAGCGAAAACACTACCACCTGCGTTCGCAAGATTACGTGCGAGATTTTCTTCGAAGATCTCAAGATTCGGTAGAACTTTATTCATACGCTTAAAGATCAAAAAGTTCATCGCAAAAGCTTCGCAGTAGAATCTACCCGATGCAGAGTTCGTCAGATCACGTTGGTGTTCGGTGATGAGATCGGTTTGCAAAAGCAGGTATCTCGTCTGCAAAACCTTATGAAGGCTACAAACGTGTTCAAAGTTCCAAGGGTTGCGCTTCTGAGGCATGGTGCTCGATCCCACTTGTCCTGGAGCCATACCTTCTGCGATCTCAGCAATTTCTGAGCGAGCCAAATGCCTGAGGTCATTGGCGAGCTTCGTGACCACCGCGCTCATGACGAAAAATTCATGGGCCAAGTTTAGCACATCTTCCGGTGGAAGAATTTGAGTCGAGGCCAAGGCGCGCTTCAAACCGAGTCTCTTCAAAAAAGCTTCTTCTAATTCGACAGGATCATCCACAAGCAGCGAACTTGCTTGGTAGCCACCAACAGCGCCTGACGCCTGGCCGGTCAATTCTGACCACGCCCAAAGCATACGCTCTTCTTGTTTGTGCAATCGATCTAAGCACTCAGAGAACATCAAGCCCATGTAACTAGGCACAGCCCATTGGCCATGTGTGCGGCCGACCTGAGGCGTTCGCGCATATTTCTTGGTTAGAGTTCTGAGGGTATCTTTGAGCTTGTTGATCTCAGGCACGAAATCATTTTCAACAAAAGCTTTGAGCCTCACTCTCTGAGCGGTGTCCACGGTATCAAAAGAAGTGAGTCCCACATGGACCCATCTTGCATTTTCTTTGTGGCCGGCCTTCTTCAAGCGATTGATCAGTGTCTCAACAAGAGCGCGAGTGGCGTGTTGAGTTGTTTTTTCGATCTCCGCAATTTCTTCAGCGCTTACGCCGTTGAAAACCTTATCAAACTCTTCTCTCGATAATTTCTCGGTGATGATGCCGCGAGATTGAAGCTCGAGGAGCCATTCTCTTTCGACGGTGATCTGCGCAAGAAGCCAAGCCTCCTCGGACAAGGACTCCGGAAGGATTTCTTTGTATCTCGTATCGAGTGGACTGAAATGAAACGTGGGGCCGTTAGATGATGGAGTGTTAGATGTTGGCATGATGAGCTTCTAACCTTTCTTGAAAGCCAGCGCCGATGAGGCCATGCTTGGCTCTCAACTCACGACTGGTCAGCAATACGTCTTCTTTTGAAATATTCGTTTGGAGCAAGTGTTCCCAAACGATGGGGAGCCATCTTTGCTCGGCGTCTCTCACCGCATCGCGCGCCTGGTCTTCGTCCCATCTAGGATCCATAGCCACAGGCTGCTGGAACACAATCGGTCCGCCATCAAGCGTGGCGTTTACCATATGCACAGTGAATCCAGAAACTGGTACGGACTCCCAGGCTTGTCGCTGCACTTTTTTATCAAGCCCAGGAAAGGCAGGAAGAAGTGAGGGATGCGTGTTGAAAACTGGGAAGGGACATTTCTCAAGGAAGTCTGCTGAGAGAATTCCGAAGAAACCACAAAGCAAAATCACAGCATCTTTGAGCTCCTGCTTTTCAATCCAGTTCAAAACGAAGTCTTCGAACTTGGATTTTTCTAATTCGTAGACAGGTGCTTCATCCAAGACTTGTCTTGCGATCGTTGCAGCTGCACAGGGTCTGTCGGTGAAGAAGCCTTTTATCTCGGCTTGGCTATCGGCCTTTAAGGAGAGATAAAAGTTACGGAAGGTTTGTCCAGTTGAGGAAGAGAACAATAACCACTGACGTTTTTTTTGCATATTCATTGATTTTTACTCACACGTCTCACGTTCATAATTCTCATGGAATTATTCCCACTCGATAGTGCCGGGGGGTTTGCCAGTAATGTCGTAAACCACTCGGTTGACTCCATGGATCTCATTTACAATCTTGGTTGCGATCTCACACAAGTCCTTCATAGGAAATTGTGTGACTTCCGCCGTCATCGCGTCACTCGAGCTGACAGCTCGCAGCGCCAAGACAGATTCGTAACTTCTTGCGTCGCCCATGACGCCCACAGTTGAGGTGTCAGTGAGCACACAAAACGCCTGCCACGTCTGAGTATAAAGCCCGCGTTCTTTGAGCTCGCGAATCATCAAGTCATCCGCCTTCTTGAGGATCTCAATACGCTCTGGCGTAAGGTCGCCCAAACAGCGGATCGCTAGACCCGGTCCTGGGAAAGGATGCCTCGCTAGGGCTTCTTCATGAATGCCAAGTAATGCGCCGATCTCACGAACTTCATCCTTGAAAAATTCTCTTAGGGGCTCGACCAAGACAAAATCATGCTCGTCCGGCAAGCCGCCCACATTGTGGTGACTTTTGATGTTGTGGCTCACGCCAGCGGAAGCTTTCGCGCTCTCGATCACATCAGAATAAATCGTGCCCTGACCTAAGTGGATTTTCGTCCCCTTCTCAGCTCCAATGTGTGAATAGAATGTTTCGATAAACATGCGGCCAATGGCTTTACGTTTGGTCTCGGGGTCGGACTGACCCTTTAGGTCTTTCCAAAAAACCTCGCGAGCGTCGATCACTTCAAGGTCGATATTGGGATAAGGGGCAAAATATTTTTTGAGATCACTTTCGTCGTAAGCCCTAAGAAAGCCATGATCCACGAAGAGGGCCTTTACCTTGGTGACTTGAGAAAGCAAAACAGCAAGCACTGTGGAATCCACCCCACCCGATACCGCACACCAACATTCGTCCACATCAGCGAGCTGGACTTTCAACTGCTGAAGAGATTTCTCAAGAGCTTCCTTGACCGTCCACTCACCTTTTTTGAGGCCGCAAATTTTAGCGAAATTTTCAAAAAGCTCTGTGCCATATTGGGAGTGATAAACCTCGGGGTGGAACTGCAAGCCCCAAAGACGTTTGTCAGCAATTCTGAAAGCGGCTGGGCCACTCTTGGATTGCAAAAGAAGATCTGTGCCCTTCGGGAGTTCGACGACACTATCGCCGTGACTCATCCAAACTTTGAATTTTGAAGGAATGCCATCAAGGAGGTGGTCGTCACAATCGGTATTGACCTTTTCCACCCAAGCTTCGCCGTATTCACGGTTGGTGGCCGCCTCGACTCTGCCACCGAGCTTGGTGGCGAGGTCTTGGTAGCCGAAGCAAATTCCAAGAATAGGCAAATCTAATTTGAGAAAATTCACATCGACATGAAGATCAAAGCCAACGCTTGATGGTGAACCGGAAAGAACGAGCCCCTGAATCTCTTGGGCCGGAGAATCTGCACCGCCATCATTCATTAAAGCTTTGAGATCTTCGGCCGTCGTCTTTGCGCTATATACCTTCGCCAGGTAGCCGGCTCGCCTGAACTTCTTTGCTATGAGTTGTGTGTATTGGGAACCGTAATCAACTATCGCAATCATTTTTCAAACTTTCTCTGCTTCTTAGCCGTTCATTAACTTTAAATATTAACTGTGTGACGTGTAGTTAGGAGCTTCGTTGGTGATGCTCACATCGTGAACATGACTTTCTTTCAATCCGCCTGGAGTGATTCTTCTAAAACGAGCTTTCTCACAAAGTTCAACGAGGTTCGCCGCTCCGACATAACCCATTCCAGCTCTGAGGCCCCCTGTGAGTTGGTCGATAACAGCGCTGATCGTTCCTTTGTAAGGGACTCGGGCTTCAACACCTTCTGGAACCAATTTACTGGCGTCTTTCACTGATGCTTGGCCGTAACGATCTTTGGAGCCTTGTCTCATAGCAGATAGCGATCCCATACCACGATAAAGTTTGTAGCTTCGGCCTTGATAAAGAACGATATCGCCTGGCGACTCATCCGTTCCCGCGAACAATCCGCCAGCCATCACAGCATGCGCACCGGCAGCGAGGGCCTTAGTGAGATCTCCACTATAACGAAGTCCACCGTCAGCAATCACACCGACATCAGGGTGATTCGCCCTGACATACGCCGCGACTTCACTAACTGCCGTAAATTGAGGAACGCCGATTCCGCTCACGATACGAGTGGTGCAGATGGATCCGGGACCGATTCCGACTTTCACAACATTCGCCCCCGCTTCAATCAAAGCCTTGGCGGCTTCAGCCGTTGCGATATTTCCACCGATCAAAGGTAGCTTTGGATAAATGGAGCGAATCCATTTCAAAGTATTCATCACTCCAGCGCTGTGTCCGTGGGCCGAATCCACAACAAGAGCATCAACCCCCGCTTCAACGAGAGCTTTCACTCGATCTTTGGTCTCATCACTTAGCGCGCCGATTGCCGCCGCCACAACCAAACTTCCGTGCGGATCACGAAGAGCATTGGGGTGATCTTGTGCTTGGCGCAAATCCTTGGAGGTCATCAAGCCTTTAAGTCTGCCCTCAGTGTCGATCAAAGGAAGTTTTTCAACTTTGTGTTCTTGAAAGAAGGCCTGCGCTTCGGCTTCAGTGGCACCCACCTTTAAACTTTTGGCAGGAGAACTCATAACGTCCTTCACCAAAGTCGATTCATCTTGTGTGTAGCGAATGTCTCGCTCTGTGCACATCCCGACGAGTTTGCCGCCAGCTTCGACAACCGGGAACCCCGTCACACCAGTCTCTTCAATGACTTTTCTAAGATCACTGATCGTCATCGAGCTTTCCACAGTAGTAGGTTCTCCGATGACAGCGTGCTGGAACTTTTTCACCTTAGAAACCTGCCAAGCTTGCTCCTCAGCCGTCATGTTTTTGTGTAAAACACCCATTCCACCCAGCAAAGCCATCGCAATCGCTGTGCGGGCTTCCGTCACAGTATCCATAGCAGCTGAAATAATGGGGATGTTCAAATTGAATGGCCCAAGCTTGGTCTGAATGGAAACCTGAGTGGGCATCACCTCGGAGTAACCGGGCATTAGCAAGACGTCATCGAATGAAAGGGATATGGGGAGGGTGTGGGTGGCAGTTTTCACTAGCTCCATAGTCGGGATATAGTGAAAAGAGGCCCAGAGAGCAATGAAAAAATATTTTATCAAGCCCCATTAAATAGAGCGGCGCTTCTCAAGCCTACAACGGTGCCTCTTAGCAAATTGGCGTTAGAATGTCGCTCAAAAGCTCCTCGCTAGCCATGGTTAGATGTAATAGGCTCAAGCCTGTTCGAAGTTTAGATATTATGAGCATTCCATTCCAAAACACCTACACCACCTTGCCTGAGCGCTTTTTCTCAAAGGTCCTACCTGCAAAAGTGCCGGCACCTAAGCTGATTTCCTTCAATTCTGAGCTCGCGAAGGAGTTAAATCTAGACCTTTCGAGTCTTAGCGACGAGGATTTGGCTCAATATTTTTCGGGAAGCAAAATCTTTGAATCCTCTGACCCCATCGCGACAGCCTATGGAGGTCATCAGTTCGGGCATTTTAGTATTCTGGGAGATGGCCGCGCACATTTACTGGGTGAAGTCATTTCACAATCTGGCGAACGCTTTGACATCCAGTTGAAAGGCTCAGGACAAACACCTTATTCAAGGCGCGGTGATGGCAAATCCAGTATCGGGCCCGTCATTCGCGAATACATTTTGAGTGAGGCGATGCATGCTTTGGGGATTCCGACAACAAGAGCTTTGGCCTGTGTGACGACGGGCGAAACTGTTTACAGGCAAGAAGGCCATGTGCCCGGCGGCGTCTTCACACGAGTCGCCCCCAGCCACGTTCGAGTCGGAAGCTTTGAATTGTTTTATGCTCAGCAAGACAGCGACGGAGTGAAACAGCTCCTTGACTATACGGTCACTAGGCATTTTCCAGACCTAGAAAACTCCCCCAACAAAGCCCTAGCTTTCGTGAAGAGAGTCGCCTCCCTACAGGCTGATTTAGTCGCACAATGGATGAGCCTAGGATTTATTCACGGAGTGATGAATACCGATAATATGTCGGTTGCAGGCGTCACGATTGACTATGGCCCTTGCGCCTTTATGGACCATTTTAATTTCTCACAAGTTTATAGCTTCATTGATCGAAATGCTCGCTATGCGTATAATGCCCAAATCTCGATTGCTCAGTGGAATTTATCGCGGCTCGCGCAAGCCATCGCCTCGCAAGTTGATCCAGAGCAAGAAACTGCCATAGAAATTTTGAACAAAGAATTACAAGGTATGGGAAGATTTTTTGATGAGGCTTGGACGAGGCACATGGCGAAGAAATTTGGCCTCGATACCTTCCAAGATAAAACACACACAGGAACGAGCGGTGACGCCAATAATGAAAAGGCTGACGAGTCTCGGGAAGAGACTCGCAAGCTCATCATCTCCTACCTCGAGTATCTCCATCGCCATAGTCTGGACTATACAAATAGTTTTCGAGAACTTTCAAAAAGCTTGAAGAATAGCAAGGTCAGCGACTTTTTCGTCGCCACCCCACAGCTCACTGAATTCTGGAATGCCTGGCGTAGCTGCTTGATGCGGGAGGGCATTGATGCGGATGAAGCCGCAAAGAAAATGGATTCTGCAAACCCCGCCTATATTCCCAGAAACCACCAAGTAGAGAAAGTAATTCAAGCCGCATTCCAAGGAGACTATCAGCCCTTTGAGAGGTTGAAGACAGTCTTAGCGAATCCCTATACTGAGCGCGCCGAAGATCAAGATTTTTCCCTCCCGCCAGAGCCCAGCGAGATCGTTGAAAACACTTTCTGCGGCACATAGATAGAAAGACATGATCCCACGAAAAATCCCACCGAAGCTTTCGCCTCGATGGGATCGATGTTTCGAAAACGGTGCAAACACCCTTCATTTATGCCTGAAACTTAGCAGTTTGGGCAATCACAAGTTTCTTTGTCGCAGCTGCAAGAGCCGGTGCTTTCGCAACTACAACCATTGGCGCAACTACTACACGTAGAAGCCATAGCAGCGGCAGGAACGAGTGAAAGTGATAGACCTAAAAATAATTTCTTTAACATAATAATCTCCTTAATAAATAACTTAGTAAAACTGGTGAAATAGATTCTGAAACTAAGCTAGGAGCTTGGGAGGTCTGAAAATTCTAAGATAAAACTCACCCCTAAAAAGAGAGGAGTGAACTGACTTCACGGACGAAGAAAGTTCGGGTATTTCAACACCAGCATCCGAGAAAAATGCAAGCAAGCCCGAGCAACATGGATGAGTGCAGGCGACAAAACAGTCTTCACTGCAATCTTCGCCTTCATGATGGGAATTCCCACGGGAGTCACTTAGCTGAGCTTGCATCAAGGCTTGAGCACTCGCAGTACTTTGTGAGCGAAGCTCCAGTGTTGATACTTCTTCTGTTGATACTTCTTCGTGACAATGACTGCCCGCGACTGCTGAAGCTGAAAAACTACTAAGCCATACGATGGACGCAAATCCCACCAACATCACAAAGCAGCGCCTGAAGTTCATAGTCGTTATGATATCGGACAGCTCCCAAAGTTTTCAAAATGATTTTAGGCGATTCTCCGTCAAGCTTTGACAAAGGGCTCCAGAGTCGAAGCCTACTTTGACCACTCTTCTCACCCGCAACCTAAATCGACTGACTAAAGCGTGGCCTTTCATCTAGCTGAGGCGCAGGTTTATTCACAAGATAATCATCAAATAGTGCGCAGATGTTTCGCACGAAGGGCTCGCCCTCGGGAAGAAGATGCATCGTTTCTGAAGCTTCATCCCATGAGATCAAGCCGTCTTGTGCGAGCTCGCTCATCGAAATGCACTCCCATTCATCCGGAGACACGCGCGCCCTCCCTCTACAAATGAGGTCTAAAATTCGCTCGCGGCTTTCTAGATCCTTTGGCGACAAACGATGCCCATTCACAGGGTCCACATTTCCAGCAGTGATGCTCTCAAACCACGGCCCCACTTCTTTCGGATTCTGAGCATAAGCCAGCCCGGAATCCGACATGCTCGACGGCCCTAGACCGAGAAGAAGTTGAGGCTTGTGGTCGGTGTAGCCCATAAAATTGCGATGCAACTTCCCCGACTCATGCGCCTTGAAAAGTTCATCATCAGGCAAAGCAAAATGATCCATACCGATATCTACATATCCAGCCTCGATCAAAGAGGCCTTCGCAATTTGATAGAGTTCTTGCTTCAAATGAGCCTCCGGCAAGCCGTGTTTTGCGACTCCGATTTGGTGTTTTTTGAGCTGAGGCAAATGTGCATAGCTATACAGAGCCACGCGAGTAGGCCCAAAGATTTTAAGGGTTTGCATGGAATCCTTCATGGATTGCTTTGTCTGGTAGGGCAAACCATAAACGAGGTCGAAGTTGATCAAATCAACACCTTTAGCACGCACGAGGTCTATAACAGTGTGAACTTCTTCCTGAGTCTGAAAGCGCTTGATGGCTTTTAGTGTCGGCTCATGAAAGTCTTGAATGCCGAGACTCACGCGACTCAACCCGTGCTTTGCCAGGACTTCAACATGGTCAGCGGCGCATGTTCTCGGATCGATTTCGACGGATAATTGAGGACCTCCACTGGCCGAGATTTCAGAATCCTCGGAACTATGAACAGCTGTCATCGCCGAGCGAATGCCGGAAAGCATTCTGTCCAGCTCATCGGGAGGCAACCATGTCGGAGTGCCTCCACCGAGATGAATGTCATGAATCACAAATCTACGAGAAAGCTTGCCGAAGGACTCTAGCTTCAGATCGAGCTCCTTGAGCAAATGGTCCACGAAAGGCTCCGCGAGAGATTTATTGCGGCTGATCACGCGAGTGCACGCGCAGAACGAACACAAGCTCGCACAATAAGGAACATGAACATAAAGCGAAACTGGAATAGGAGACTCACCAGGATTAGCATCAAATACAGACGCGACCCAGGAATCATGATTGATCCCCGCCCAAAAAGGCACCGTCGGAAAACTCGTATATCTAGGAAGAGGGCGATTGTATTTTGCGATGAGCTCAGATTCTTTCATGTTTTATTTTCCTCCATCACAAAAGTCATAAACGTCCGACAGACTTCGACATCAATGACAGCTCTGCCCCACTCCCGTCATAAAAAATCTGTAATACAAAGTGACCAGACCAATTGCGATGCACAAGCTGCCAGCAAGGCGCGGCGCTTTGGCGACAAAAGGCGCAATCAACTTTCGAAAAGCGACAGGGCCCAAAAGCATCGCAGGCAGGGTTCCCGCCCAAAAAGCCACGATAGCCACAAGGGCCCACCCCAGCCCATGAGAAGCGATCAAAGTAAACACAACTCCATACAGTAGAGCACATGGAAGAAAGATGGAGGAGAGCCCCACGCCAAAAGCGCGAGTGTTTATTCCACGATTGCTACTTCCAAAATACTTAGTGCTCGCCTGAAAAGCCTTCGCACTCCATCCAAACGATAAATGATGAAGCCCTTTGCCCACAAAAAGCGTGAAGCCGATATAGATAAACACCACAGCGATCGCCACGCTAAACCATACTTGTAGCGTTGGTGATACCGCTTGCAAAGCCGCTTGACCCGCGAGACTCACCACAAAACACAAAACAAGATACCCAAACAGGCGACCTACTTGATAAAGAAAATTACTTTTCTTAGTCGGCGCCACACTCACAACCAAAGGTCCGCACATTCCTGCACAGTGCAATCCTCCACCAAGCCCCAATAGCAGCGCCACCAACGGCAGGGCAAAGTGTGTGGCGCTTTGAAGGTCTAAACTCATTTGAAAGGTCCTATTAATGTGAGAGGCTCAGTGAGCAAGACCTCCCTCTCTGCGGTCAATATATGAGTCTCGCCAGTCGAAGCAGAATGATTGGAATGTTTGTCCTCTCCCGAATAGACCACAATCTCAGTGTTGTAGGAACCATCTTGCAAAAGCTCTTCAGGAAATTTCAAGAAGACATGCGCAACGTTGCGCCCTTTTCGCTTAATTTCAAAAGGGGTATGAGGTGTGACTAATTGAATCTGCGAGGCCCACTTCGGATCCTTGACCTCAAAATAAAGCTGCAACTTCTCTTCTGATTGAACATAAAACTCCAGCTGAACATGGTTCATGATCAAACGATTCGACGCCGTGCCTGCACCCTCTACAATTGAGAACGGAGCTCCGGCAGCTCTATGAATCAATAACCTCAAATCATCTTTTCCCTGAAGCAAATAAGCTGAGGCTGAGAGAATCGCCAAAAGAACCCCTGCGTAAAAAAAGCTTCGCGGCCTTAAAATTTTGGTCTCGCCACCTTTGAGCTTGGCTTCCGTCGTATACGAAATCAGCCCTTTGGGTTTGTTGATCTTCTCCATAATGTTGTCACAAGCATCAATGCAGGCTGTGCAAGCAATACACTCCATTTGAGTCCCGTTTCGAATATCAATTCCAGTAGGACAGACGCGGACACACTGATAACAATTCACACAATCTCCGCGCTCTTCGGGATCGTCTTGAGGGTGCTTGCGTGGCTCACCTCGTTTTTCGTTGTAGGCGACAACCAAAGAATCTTCATCCATCAGCACACTTTGGAAACGACCGTAAGGACACATGATGATGCAAAACTGCTCACGGAACCAACCAAAGTTAAAAAGGATCCCACCTGTAATAAACAGAGTGGTAAAGAAAAGCGGGAGATGCTCCATCGGAGACCCCATCGTCACACCTAGCAAATAGTGCGTGCCCACAAAATACCCCAAGGCGGAATGTGCGATATGCGACGACACAAGAGCGAAGAGCCCCCACTTGAGGGTCATCTTAAAGATTTTTCCTTTGGTCCAAGGCCCCTCTTGCAGCTGCCGTCTTTGTCTTGAGTTGCCAACAACCCAGACTTCAATCTTTTGAAAGATCGCATCAATGAAGACCGTCTGCGGGCAAGCCCACCCACACCACACTCTTCCGCCAATAGCGGTCACCAAAGCAATGAAGAAAGCAAAAGACAAAAGCACGAGCAAGAGATACGGAGTATCGTGCCCAAGGAAAGTAACTCCAAAAATTCGAAACTGCCTATTGGCAATATCGATCAACACCCACTGCTTGCCATTGACATGGATCCAAGGAAGCAGCAGGTAGATTCCTATCAGAAACCAGTAGACCTTGAGTCTTAGAGACTTCCAATACCCCTTCAAATCTTCGGGATGAACATAGACGCGATTGCCATGCTCATCCGTGGTCTGAAGCCTTTCAGTCTCTACTTTGAAATATGGTTTCTTAGAGTCAGCCATTAAATTCTACTTTCCTATTTCGGATTTCCTCCGACTATTCGACCATTTCTCCATTTTCGAATAAGGCGCCTTGGGGAGCCTTCGCCTTGAGATGCTCTTTACCCTGAATGCTCATGATGTAAGCCAGCACAGAGTAAAGCTCATCCTCTTCAAGAAACTCTCCCCAAGCCGGCATACCGGCTGCAGGACTTCCTGTAATCAGGAAGGGATAGATGGTATCGGCATTTCCATTCGCAAAAAGCCAATACTTATCTGTGAGGTTAGGGCCAATATCACCAGCACCTTCACTGGCATGACAGGACACACAATTAGCTTGAAATACATTCTTGCCATAAGCAACCATCTCGGGCTGGGTCAAAATCTCATCGAATTTCTCAGGATTAAATTCTGTCAACTCTTCAAGATAAGCGTCTTTCACGACTTTGTGATGCTGCAGGCTTTGATGGTATTCATCTCTGAGAGTTGGCCCACCAAAAATTTGGTAATACGCAAAATAACCAACACCAATAACAATCGCTCCATAGAAAGTCATGAGCCACCACGTTGGTAGCGGATTATCTAGTTCTTGAATGCCATCGTAGTTGTGATCAAGAAGTTTAGGATCGTTTTCTGTGCCATTATCTTTTTTCATTTTTACTGTCCTCTAGAGCAAGAAGTGAAAGTTTTTTGTAGAAGTCTTTGGAGCTAGGTCTATAGACCCAAATCACAGCCCCCAAAAATATTAAAGAAAAGAGAATGAATCCCGCCGTGGGCAGGATCACTTGAGTGAAATTGGATAAAACAGCACTTTTCATTGTGTCACCTCTGTATCTTCTGCTGGAGCGTCTTCAGCCGGAAGCTCACCAGAGGCCTCGCTGTCTGGGTCCGTAGCCGAATCATCACCA